>JAATVT010000082.1 GCA_014523685.1 Nitrososphaerales archaeon TH5893 | reverse complement strand
GGGTGGATTTACGAAAATCACTGCCGATTTTCAATGCTCCATATGTGGTGCGATCTTCACCACTGATGAAGATCGAAAGCAACACCTAGAAAAGGAGGCACACGGTGAGCTCCGTAAAGATACGACTCCTGAAGAGATGGAAACTGCTAAGGAACAAGAAGAATATAATGAGAGTCATCGACATCGTATATAGCCGACACTCTTTTTCCTATCCAATGTTGTAAATAAATTCTAGAATCCACAATTAAGACTCAAAGCCTTCTCTGCATTCTCTCTTTCTTTCCTTAACTCTTCTGGGCATCGCATTGAAGAAGCTGTTCTTAGCTTAATGTTGTAAGGACTTTGGCCAGCAAATCTTAACCGCTTAATATGTAATGTAGGTTTTATTACTGAAGCAGCTAATAATCTGGGGTTATAGATAGGAGTGAAATCACCGTTAAGCCTCAGGGCCTTATATGCTCTCTCTAATTCTTGCCGTTTACAAATATCACACAAATCTAATCTATCATAATATGATAAAGGACAAACAAAAAAGCTTTTTTGTTAAGGCGTTGTTAGAATCATAGAAGAGAAATCAATGGCTGAAACTGAGACTGGACATTATAGATGGAATGATAAAGAATTTAATGAATGTTATACCAGGATTGTACCTGTAGTTAACAGACTTCAAATATTATTACAACAATTTCAGGCCGTAAGCCAGTATGAGGAATCATTAAAACAGTACGGCGAATCATTAGAACAAGGGGAAAAGGTAGAAGAGAATAACAAAGGTTTAAGGCATTTATTAGAATCATGTCATCGTGTTCGCACTCAAACTGAAGATGTTGATCCTCCTATACCACTGGGCAATGGTAGATATCTCGTAACTATAGCAGAAGATCCTACAGCATGGTAATTAGTCATTGAAATCAAAAAAGCTTTTAGATTTCGGCTCCTAAATTAGCTTATGGTAGTCACACAAATAACCAGAAGAAAGAACGCCGATACTTCCGAGACACTAATCAGAAAGTCAGATGGTTCAACACTTCCATACTCCGCCCCTAATCTAACTACAATTTTATCTGGTGTTAGCGACCCTCTCTTCGTAATACAGAAAGTAGGCCACCCATTCACATTTCAGGCCAGGAATCAAACAGAGTTTACAACTGCAAACTTTGATACTGTATGGGACTTGTTGCTATCAAATCCAGATCAACCATTTGGAAAACTGTAGCAAAGATTCAAAAAAAATGGGTGAGGTTTAGGTTATTCTTAATCCTCTTCAAATGCATCTTCAAAGTTGCCGATTAGGGTACATTCCTGGCCGTCCAAGGTACCAATTCTGTTTTCGCTGCTGCTCTCGTCAGCATCTAGGTTGTTACTACATGGATTCGCTTGTGCTTCTTGTACTGAACCTGGAAGCACTGTTAATCCAGCTGCTAGGACTGTTGCGACTGCTAACACGGCTGCCATTAAGACAGTTGTTTGCTTTTTAGACATTGAAAGAGAGTATGAAAGTATACGTATAATTGAGCTAGGAAGGATATGGCTACTTTTTCGTAGTAGATATATCTAGAGTATTAAATCTAGAGAATCGGATATATCAAATGGATATATACAAAGTATCTACGAATCTGGTAGAGAGCAAAAACTTTAGGACTAGGGTTGATCATTTGAGTATTTCTGGCCAATTTCAAAAGCATCAACTATTAATTTCTTGAAGCTGTCAACCCACTCTAGTGGATAACCACCTCTATTTGCTTTTGCTTGGGAAAGCCATCCGCACCACATTGAATATATTATGACCATTGCAAGAACATTGTGAGCTTGATCTCGTTTTCCCTCCTCACTACCATGTCGATGTACAAACATTCCCTGCAGTATTGCTGCGAGCCCCTCAAAAGTTGATTCCTGTGACATCTCATCCGGAACATATTTTCTTTCCACAAAATCTACTATCGCATTACTATTCAACTTCAAATAGTCATTCAGATTTACCATATCATATCAGAACATGATCATATTAGCAAAAACTAAAAGCTTTCTCGTGGCTGTTACTATTAGTAATGTTAAGATCTGCAGAAGGTAATCGAATCGGAATCACAATCTAATCCTGAGCATAATCAACTGCAGAACTCATGACTAACCATTTAGATCTAACAATTTGTAATCATTATGAAACAAATCCAGTAGAAATATTTTAGGTACTATTGGATTGAAATGTACTCTCCGTTAAGATGAAGAACTGTTAGATTGGTATACACCATCAAAGTCTTGTGCAACACTGTTTAACGCATCGCCTATCTCTGTCAATGTCTGTCGTGTAGTATTGTCAATTGAGAGTGTTTGATTCTGAGCTATATTACCTATTTCTTGTCCCAAACCTGAGATGCGTCCGCTACTATTTTGGAGGGTCTCATCAACCGTTGCGATAGCAGCTGCTGCAGTCTCGTTATTACCTTGGGATAAAGCTTCACGTGCCTTGTCAACATTGTTTTCTACATTACCACCACTAAAGAAGCTTCCAATGTTGTCTATAACGGCAACTCCGCCGTCCTTTATCTGTTCTAACACACCTTTACCAGCTTGAAGAGCATCCGATAATTGTTGTCCCACTGTCTGTCCTTCAGCTAGCGATAAGTTGTTTCCGGCGACCAGCAAAAACATCGTAATTGATATGCCCGCTACAAATAATAGCTTTATCACAAAACAACTACAACTGATATATATTTAAATTTAATCTACATGAATATTGAGGATTGGAAACAATTAGCTAGCAGTAGCAAAAACTAAAAGCTTTCCTAGCACGCTTAGGATAAAGATAGATAGTGACCTTCAAAGATCTCCAAAAGGTAATCGAATCACAACCTAATTCAAAACAAAACAATCAACTGCAAAAACTCAGAGGTAAACCATTTTGGATATGGGATAGACCTAGACACAAAGCAAGCGATAGGGTAACCAAGGGACAGTGCTGGATGCAGCACATCATCGGATTGCCAAAGAAAAACGGTATAGAATATCCCTTATTAGACTATCAAAAGCTGTTGTATAAGGCCCTATTTGAACCTGGGTTTCTTAATAGCAATCCCAAGTTACATTTATCCGATCCGAATAATGTCCTGTATCCATTTAAAGAAAAACATCTATGGGTGAAAAAAAGCGTTGGCTTAGGAATAAGTGAGCTTTTTCTTAGACTCATGGCCTGTGGATATTTCTCACCTTATCACATCCAACCGTGGGGGAGCTAGCTCAAATGCTTCCGGCGATATAAGCGATAGATATCAGTAGGGAGAGGGAGTAAGGAGTGGGAAGTAGGAGATAGCTAATATAGTTGAAATACGAAGTATAAGTAGACCACATACGAACGTAGGAGCCTGCACGATTGGGGTGGTTGTTAGTCCGGTTGTCCGGTAACCAAAACCTACTGTTTACATGATTCTATCCATCTAATTAAACAGAAATAAGCAGAGTAAGTATACTTATCCAGTGTTATTACTGTGGGATAAGATAAACTAGAAAACTTGCTCCCACAATTCCCGCTACAATTAGCGCGGTCAGCAATATCCCTTTCTTTGATATCTTCTTTTTGTTTTTTGTGGCCTCTCTTTTATTCATAAATGCGTATGATATTCCTATTGGATTTGTAGTTATATACTTATTCAATATTGAAGCCGGTACTTACGTCGATATTACCAACAGGAATTGTTCCCAAAATGGTCACTCATACCAATAACATTCAGTGAGGCAACATCCCTCGTTAGGACAAGAAAATGCGAAAAGAATCTTTATACTAACGGCACTTCATAAATTATTATGTTGCCAAGGCAAAAGATGTGATCTTATGAATAAAGAAAGTAACGATGAAATAGCTTTCAAAGAGGATGATATTCTGCCGTATGAGAAGTGGCTGGCAGCATTCAGGAATGGTTCCAGTTCCGAGATTTTGGAAGGACATGAATTCTTGAGACAGTTTCACGCTACCGGTTTTTACGAAGCATATGACATTGTAGCATCATTTGCAGAGAAGTCTCAAGTAGAGATTCTATGGTTTCTGGAAAAACGAGAGTGTGGCCATCCTTATGTTAATAGCAATTACCCGGAGCTAGAGTCACTTTGTACGTACTGCAACGGTTTTTTCAGCTATCGGGACTCCATACCTTGTCCATACTCCCAATGTTCTTCTATATTCTGTTCAAAAATATGTTTGCAGGACCATATTGCCCTTAAGCACAAATGAACTAACATATCATTTTGCTTTTCAGGAAAAGGAGAATTTTATTGTCCCCAAAAAAGCATTGTATGTCAAGCTTTTTTTATGAAGTCAAATGTCGCAAGACGAATTCTTTCTGGATCGCCCTTAAACCTCTCCAAACATTCACTTTCATATCCATCCGGTGAACCTTCAAGAATTTGCGTGAGTGAAAATCCCAAATTTTCAAAAGTGTCAATAATCCAGTGCAGCCAAACATTGTACGCCTCATCGGAAACAGGCTGCAAAAGATCGTCTATTAGTTCGGTTACAAGACGGAAACTGCCGTGCCTAGACATTTTCCGGTTCACCACTCTATAAAACTTCTGCCAACTATCTTGCCTTCCTATATCTATGAATTCCGAATCTGGTAACACAGAAATTATCTCATCTATTGAACAATCTGAGAAATCGTTAATTAGAACCTCAAAGGATCCATTTATTAGTTTTACATTAGCAAAGTTTTCTAGTAATGATTTTGCTTTGTCATAATTTGATTTTTCAATTTCTATACCAAAATACAACGGTCTTTTCTCTCTAACGTCTTTTCTATTAGCTTCTTTATCTACGTCAAGGAGTTTCCTTAAAAGACGACCATCACCCATCCCTAGTTCTACAATAATTTTAAATGTTTTTGAAGAGCAAGGTACGTCATAGCAGATCATAACTATCTAACGACTTACTTTTTCCAATCAGCCTTGGTCAAATGTGAATAGCAAAAAGGGACTTTCCTATGGCTTGAGAAGCTCAGCCTCCAATAATTGTTGGACGAGCTGTACTACCTCCTGTTCGACTTGTTGCCTCGGCATTCCAAGCTTTGATGAAAAATGGTCAGCAAGCCGGTCAATAGTTCGACTTCCATTACAACTATTCCAAAAGTCAACTATGGCCTGATTTACCATGAAGCTCTGTTGTTTTTCATTGGTAAGCACCAAAGATCCGTCTTCTTGTTTTAATAATTGACCTCTCATTTCTGGTCTATATTTTTCGTAGTCAATTTGGAAACGAAGTTTTGGTTTTCCGAAGCCCATCTTTTCTCTAACAATTGGATTCATCTTTTCCATATTCCATGGGGGATCCCATACAATTTCGACATCAATGCCTTGAACCCCATTTATCTTACCCACATACCTTTTGACATCACCAACTAGGGTATCATGAAGAGGACAGCCCCTTGTTGTCATGGTCATCTTTATGTTGACATTATTTTGAGGTTTTACTTTGACATCATAAATAAGTCCTAGATCAACCACATTAACGGGGATCTCAGGATCCATACACTTCTTAAGAGCAGAATATACCTCTTCCTCAGTTACAATTTGTGAAGACATCTAAACGTATTTTCATTTAGCCCTTATACGATAAATACTTTATTACAGCTATGAATACAGTACAGTACAAAGCTCTACAATAGGGATAATCAAATAACAAGCAAAAGATGTGATTTGAAAGAATCAGTTAACTCAGTTTTTGCTCACCACTAAATAATTCTATACTAGATTCAAACGGAGGGGTTAATATTCCCTTTTCTGTTATTATACCCGTTACCAGTTCTGGCGGGGTCACATCAAAAGCTGGATTTAAAGCGGCCACCCCTCTCGCGGCAATTCTTTTTTTTCCAATCTTAAGAACCTCGTCTGCCCGGCGCTCCTCAATAGGGACGTCCTCCAATTTGCTCTTCAGGTCAAATGAGGATAGAGGAGCCGCAACATAAAATGGAACTTTATGAATATTGGCCATAAGCGCTATTTGATATGTGCCAATCTTGTTGAAAACATGTCCAGTCCTAAGTATTCTATCAGCTCCTACGATAACACATTTGATTTCCCCTTTTGACATTATATGACCGACTGCCGTGTCAGGTATTAGCGTAACATCAATGTTGTCATATCGAAGCTCAAATGTCGTAAGCCTTGAACCTTGCATGACTGGACGGGTCTCCGTTGCTATTACCTTTACACTCTTACCTGCCTCCTTTGCAGCTCGTATAACTCCTAATGCGGTGCCGTATGCAGAAGTTGCCAGTGCCCCTGCATTACAATGGGTAATCACAACATCTCCATCGTACAATAGTTTTGCACCATTCAGGCCCATGGCCATGTTGTTTTGAATATCTTCTTGAGCTATTTTCTTAGCTTCAGAGATAACTCTGTCCTTAATTTCGTGCAGATTGGTTCCTGTCTTGGCCTTGTTCATTACTCTATCCAATCCCCAAAAAAGGTTTATCGCAGTTGGCCTTGTAGAACGCAATTCCCAGTACGCCGTGTCAAGTTCCTTCATTAAGTTCGTGGGATTCTTGGCTCTACTATTTGATGCGGCCAAAGCTAATCCAAAGGCAGCACTAATGCCAATGGCCGGCGCCCCTCTCACGACCATGTTCCTTATTGCCTTAACAATATCCTCATGCTTCTTACATCTTATGTAAACCAATCTGGCAGGTAGTCTTGTTTGGTCTACTAGGGTAACAGATCCTTCTTTCCAAATAACGGTCTGTAGCATCTTCCTTTTTCTAGGCGCGCTGGCCATATCAGGAAAAAACCTACGGAGTATATTAAGTGTGTCAAAGTGCCAGGATGAAGCAGATTAACCTGCCAGAGAGTATAACCAAACCAAGTCTAGATTAATACTGCTTCGTCAAGGTAGTCCATTAAAGGTTGTGGGGACAGCTATCGTTTAGGCGCCGCCTGAGTTTCAATCTTTGTGTAGTCTCCCGAACTTCCTACACCAATAGTTTTGAGTCTAATATTACCGGGATTAGATTTGCGCAAAAGCCCTCTGCCGTCATAAACTGGTATTCTGCCAAATATTTTTAGATCTAAAGATACATACTCTGGATGATCTGCTACTATGAACACTAAATCTGTATCTTCCAATGCCTTCTTCAAGTCTTTAGTAAGAACAACTTTAATAGGGTATTTAGATAATCCCGGATCTTCGAATACCAAAGGGTCATGAATTCGAATCTCCTTTACATTTAGATTCAATAATTCGTGGACTACATCATATGTCGGGGAAAGACGTGTGTCTGATACCCCTCCTCTAAACGACAAACCTAATAAGGTGACTATCGAATCAACGATTGGCTTTTTGCCCGAGTTGCTCAAAAGTTTCACTGCCTCCTGAACGCAGTGTGCTGGCATAGAATTATTAGTTAACCTGCTCTGTTCCGTGAGTTTGCAATTAACATTTAGATTCTTCGCCGTGTCAAGTACAAATTGGGGATAGACAGGAATACAAGCGCCGCCAACACCAACACCTGGTTTATGGAGATTGCAAAAGGGCTGTGAGTTAGCAGCTTCTCGAACCTCCCAATAATCTATTCCTAGTCTTTCACATAATTTTGAAAGCTCATTTGACAGAGCAATATTGACATCCCGATACACGCCTTCAAATAACTTTTCCGTTTCGGCTGCTCTGATGTTGCTCATTGTCACTACCCCCTTCTTGAATATCAAAGAATACAATTCCTCACCAACCAGTGTGCTCTTGGGACCGGCGCCTGCGATTATCGCTGGGTACCTACTTTCTATATCTTCTATTGCTCGTCCCTCGTAAATTCTTTCTGGATTATATATTAAAAAAAAATCTTCCTCAACATGTAACCCAGAGCTATTATGTTCAAGTACCTTGGAGATAACATTCTCTGTGGTCCCCGGAGGAACCGACGGGTTAATTACAACAACATCGCCCTTCTTAAGCCCCTTACCTACTCCAGTTGCAACTTCCTTAAGAGCCGAGAGATCTGCCGATCCATCCCTGGACAATACTGGAACACAAATCATTTTCATATATGAATCACGAGATGCACTTTCAAGATTTTCATAAATTGAGAACCTACCGGAGTCAATTCCCTCCCCGTATGCTTTATTTACCCCAGGTTCGGGGAGATGGGTCCTACCATTTCTTGCTTGGTCTAAGACTGTAGGCGACTTATCTATGCCTATAACGTGTGCGCCTATCCTTAACCATACCGAAGCCATAGCAGAGCCAACATGACCTAAACCATATATTGCAATCTTGTAGTCTCCATTGTAAATCTTATTCGCTATTTGGGAATTATTTTGATTCTTTTCGACAGTTGATCCTTCATTATCATTTTCTGAAGACGATGTTGAGCTTCTCATATTCGATCCCAGTTTTATCATTCTGATATTTGCTACCTTTGCCAAATATCGTTATATGTGTTTATTTCATTCGGTTGCCATTGTAGATTCTTCGATAGCTAGATCATTAGTGCACTTGTGCCCAAATATGATTTCACGAGATATTTGATGTAAATGAAAATTGTGGAATTGCAATGGAAAATAAGAGGCAGTGATAGGTAGCCTTCTGAGCGACTGCCCTTGTTGCGCGGCTTGTGTTTTCAATAGGTTCTTCCACACAATTTCTCAATAAAGAACCTAGTTCACGGGGCTTGACAGTCAAAATTCATCTATCTTGCACCATTAGCTGGCAAATATATTCCTCGATTCATTCGTATGACGCATTTGCGAAATAGCGAAACCATTAACATTACTTCTTTTGAACTTGGGTTCGCTTTTGCCACAAGTCTCTTGACAGCTGAATCGAGCAAATGCCTCTTGTGTATATCATACCCAGCTCCCTCTGCCGCAGCTGATACGTACTTAATCAATAAGTCAGTCTCTAATCTAGAGGCTGGTTTTGGCTTTTTGTTAGTAATTGTACCTGATATACTCCTCGCTTCTTGTTTGTAAATCTCGTACAATATTATTCCTAATGCATGGGAAATATTCATAGTGCGATAACGAGTTCCGGTTTCGATTGCGACTACAAGATCACATATCTCTAGCTCACGGTTCTTGAGGCCAGAAGACTCTCTACCAAGAATAATGCTAACATTTTCTACTTTCGGAAGCGCGTTGACAAGTGCTGCAAGTTGATCTGTAGCTATTGTATCTCTCAAGACATTGAGCCGTGTTGAACCCTTCAACGCGGTTGTTCCTACTAATAGCTTTGAGCATTTACGTAATTCATTAAGGTTTGTTATGGTTGCAGAATCTAAGATGTCACGTCCGTGCATCGCATATTTATTTGCTTTCTCCGCGTCATAAGAAGGATCGATTAGAAATAATTTGGTTACACCAAAATTCTTCATGATTCTTGCCACATAGCCGACATTGATGTATAGTCTAGGCTCTACAATAACCACTCCAATAGACATTTGAATTCAAATATGTTCTCTAGAAAGTCAAATAGTCCTTTCGGATCCAAAATGCATTTTCTAACATTGCAAAGCTATTAACATTAGATTTAGGGAGAATGTCGTCCCGTAATGGTCTTGCTAAACTTTACGTGGGGTTAAGTAGTTTCTTTATATGCCCCGCTATTCGATCAGCTGCTTCGAACATTTTGGGGCTGAACTTGAGTTGGTCTTCATTTCTCCATTTACCATATATCCGTATATGATCCTCCAAGGGGTCGACCCTAATTTCTCCTTCCTCGTATAAAATCTGCTTTACGATTTCCTCTAATTCGAGATCTGCTTTAAGAATATTTGCCAATTGCTCTCCTTCCCACGTTGTGCCCACTATCTTTTTCTTTGAAAAGTGACCCTTAGTGATAGGGTAACATCTGGCAAGGAAAAGAGAAGGATCGTAGACGTAATTTTTTGTTTCTACTATATAATGAACTTGATAATAGTCCAAGGCACCATACGGAACCTGACTTGTCTCAGTATTTTCCATAAATGAAATTCACCTTTTCTATGCCTAATAGTCCTTATAACTTTTATATATTGAGAAATGAGTGAAAACTTGTGCGTACTAACGTAGAAATTCTTTTTTGCTCTCAAAAAATAACTTCTGCAAAACAGCTGCGTACCTAAAGATAAGAGTGCCGCATTCCATATCGTTTCCGTGTTTTTCTAGGTCATTGCCTAAGGCAATAACAAGTGGTTTAGGAATTCTAAGGTTCTCGTTCATAAAGATAAGAAGAGAGTGGTACATCAGAGTTGTGATAATATTAGGCTGAGCCTCGGATGATACAACCCTATCGGCTACCAAATTCGACACAATACCTGAAAAATTGACAGAGAAAACAGCCTTATCACTATCTTCCTTATCTTGTTTTACGACTGACAAGATCCCCATAGAAACCAAATCTTCTATGGCTGATGCAATCGTGTCTATCGCTTCTTGCTCCTTTTTGTCTAACCGTGACATTACTGCCTTAAAAATTAAAGGGACATATTTTACTTTCCAGTGGGTTATCCACGTATAAATGAAGAAACTATGTTCAAGTAGATTATGGCCTATCTAAACCTAAATCATATGAATTAGAGTCTGGATGTCCTCGAATTTGGAACTGTAAGACATTTAATCCCCAATTCTAATTATATTAATATGGCCCACAGACATCATATCCCCGAAAAACAACGCGCCTTTGTGTTCGCAGGAGGAGGTTCACTAGGTGCATATGAAGCAGGTGCTTATAAATCAACATATGAATTTATTAAAAAAAGGGATCAAGCCCAAGGAATAAAGGATAAGGCAGTATTTGATATTATTGCTGGAACTTCCATTGGTGCCATGAATGCTGCAGTTCTGGTTAGCTATGTTGTAGAGAATGGAACTTATGAAGGATCTGCTCAGAGACTTGCTGATTTTTGGGAATATTTATCCGCGGATTCGATGATTGAATCCAATCCATTTTTCAGATCCTGGTGGGATTACTGGGGTTTGTTTACCAAAGACTCTGCAACAAGTGAAGCTGCAAGACGGTTTTATTCAACTAAAGAGTTTGCTACGTATGGGGTACCTCATGTTTTTTATCCCTTTATTCCATCACCTGACAAGAGGTTTCTTCATCCATTCAATACATGGTTCCAATATAG
>JAATVT010000081.1 GCA_014523685.1 Nitrososphaerales archaeon TH5893 | reverse complement strand
TTTCTCTGTAGATATCGTCACTCAAATTTTGAACAGTCTCCTTGCATCGTAAAGTGCCTGTACAAATAGGTCTATTTCCTCCTTGTTATTGTAAATATAAAAACTTACTCTGGAAGTAGCAGAGACTTGAAGCCTTCGCATCAGGACCTGGGCACAATGATGCCCGGACCGAATAGCAATGCCTCTGTCATCCATAATGGTGGCCAAGTCGTGTGGATGTATGTCACCTAGATTAAAAGCTATAACCCCTCCACGAGCCGAGGGTTGCAACGGGCCGTAGATTGTTATACCTTCGATATCCCTCATCCTTTCCATAGTATATCGTACCAAATCAATCTCATGGGTTCTAACCGCAGACATGCCAATTCGATTCAAATAATCTATTGATGCTCCGAAACCAACAACATCTGCTATATTAGGGGTACCAGCTTCAAACTTGTAAGGTAGTTCATTGTATGAGGTATTGTACTTGTCAACCTCCTTGATCATATCCCCTCCACCTAAGAACGGGGGCATATTCGCCAGGATTTCTCTTTTTACATATAATACGCCTACTCCTGTTGGGCCAAGCATCTTATGAGCAGAGAAGGCCAGGAACTCGCAATCCATTTCTTGGACGTCTACTTCCATATGAGGAACCGATTGCGCCGCATCAACAAGGACTGGAATGCCTCTTTCATGAGCCATTTTTATGATCCTATTTATCGGCACAATAGTTCCGAGAACATTGGACATTTGGCTTATCGAAACAAGTTTAACTCTATTTAGGTTTATCAGTTCTTGGTATTCAACAAGATCAAAATTGCCATCTTCATCCATGCCCACATATTCTAGGTTGCAATTCTTTTCTTGGGCAAGCATCTGCCACGGAACGATGTTACTGTGATGCTCAAACTCGGTTATTAGTATACAATCATTCTTTCCAATATTCTTAGAACCCCAAGAATATGCAATTAGATTTATTGCCTCAGTAGTGTTACGTGTAAAAATAATTTCATCTTGCGATCGAGCGTTTATAAATTTTCTAACTTTTTCTCGAGTCGATTCATATTGAATCGTTGCTTCTTCTGCAAGCTGATGTACGCCGCGGTGGATGTTAGAATTATGGTTTTTGTAATAATTAGAAATTGCATCAATAACAGACAATGGCTTTTGAGTAGTTGCAGCGTTATCCAAATATACCAGCTTCCTATTTCCTCTCAGCACCCTTTTCAGTATTGGGAAATCCTCTCTGATCAATGCTACGTTAAGATCCTGATTCCGTTGTCTGCTCAAGCATTTTCCACCCCCTATTACCAGATTCAATAATCATATCGACGATCACTTATATAAAGGGGTACTTGAGAAGATTCAGACCTATTTAGCAGGCACTTTTTTAGTTTGGAGCCGTTAGGTTTGAAGATATAGAATTGTATGCTTCATGTTAATTACTCGTATAACCAACAGAGAACAAAACCGCTCGCTGTATTTAGAGGTGAAGGCTTTTTTCTACACATCTCCATAGCGAATGGACACCGGCTCAGAAAATAGCACCCCTCGGGCAGATTTGCTGAATCTGGGGGCTGACCCTTAAGAGAAACAATAGTTCCTTTAGAATCGAGCTTTGGAACAGAGGAAATCAGTAATTGTGTATAGGGGTGTTTAGGATTACTAAATATGTCTTGACTATTTGCAAGTTCGACAATCTCGCCAGAATACATAATTGCAACTTTGTCAGCTATTTCTGATATCACCCCTAAATCGTGACTAATTATTATGATTGAAATACCCCTTTTGATCTTAACAGATTTTAGTAGTTTTATTATTTGTGCCTGGACAAGAACATCTAGTGCTGTGGTTGGCTCATCTGCAATTAAGATATCCGGATCCAACAGCAGAGACATTGCAATAACAACTCTTTGTTTCATACCCCCACTTAGCTCATGGGGATACATCTTGGCAACGGATCTATCAAGACCGACATCATCCAAAGATGCCAACGTTCTGTTTTGCAAACTTCCCTCGACGCCGTGGCTCCTCAGAATCTCTTGCATCTGTTCCCCTATTGGGAATACAGGATCGAGAGTGTTCATGGCGCCCTGAAAGATCATTGCAATTTTCTTCCATCTTATCTCTCTATCAAAATCTGTATCTGCTAAGTTGACGATATCTATATTGTCCAAAAATATAGATCCGCCTATAATCCTCGCGTTTGGCTCGAGATTTCGCATTATTGCAGAACCCAGCGTACTTTTGCCGGACGCCGATTCACCAGCTATTCCTATTGACTCACCTCCCATAATTTCAAAGCTGACAGAATTGACTGCCTTTATGACTCTACCGGGGCCCTCGAGATAATGCACATTCAAATTCAATACTGATAATTTGGACTTGTCACATATCATGTAGAAGGGTAAATCCTATTATGGCCATCACATACTTAACCATAACTAGTCATCATTAATGATTTGAATCTGAAATACCTAAGATGATCTGTTCCAAAATGGATACAAGTAATTTAACACGTTCGAATTGAATAAATATCCTAAGTGCTACAACAAGTTAAATAAGAGTTGTGTATACTATTCTAAACTTATGAAAATGTCATGGCATTGAAAACTCCTATCTGTTCGTTTGACGCTAAAACTGGCGTTTTATGTGGGAGATGCGAAGAAAGACTTCGGTCTAATGATTTGACGACGGACGAAGTTCATGCATCATTAACTTTGACAAAATTGACCCAGCGTCATCCAGAGGTCGATAAATTCAGCCTGGTAACAGCATTTAAGGTGGAAGACGATTTTGTTCTCGTCCTAAGAGGAAGCGACCTTTTAGTCATTAGATCTCACGTAGATATCCGAGCTAATATTGAAGCTATATTCAACACAAGGGTCTGGTTTGTAGAATCGGAATCCTCGGAACGAAGGTTTATAGAAAACCTACTTTACCCAGGGAGAGTACTATCTGTGAATCTAATGTGGTTGCCAGATGGGAAAAAATTGACTAGGGTGATATTGGAAACTACAAAAATATCGAATTCTAAGAACGACGTTCCGAAAATTCAGAGGATAGCAAAGAAAATTAAGGACATCGAGTTGCTCGTGGAGTACAAAAAATAGGTAGACATGCAAGATCTCAAACACAGATCTCACTATATGGCCCAGTTGAACAAATCTTTAATTGGCAACTTGGTAACGGTCGCTGGCTGGGTCGAAGACATTCGCGACATAGGACGTCTTGTTTTTATTGTCATAAGAGATACTACAGGATCCGTACAGGCAATAGCCAGAGGGGAAAGTGTAAGGTTGGCAAAAGAAATTTCCCGGCAGAGCTCTGTTATGATTAGAGGATTGTTAAAAGAGAGTGATGCCAAGGACTTTCGCTTTGAAATTAGCATCCAAGACATATCTGTTCGTTCAAGGGCAAGTTATCCTCTCCCCATCGACGCTACGGGAAGGATAAATTCGTCTATTGATAAGCGGATAGATTCTCGAGCCCTGGATTTAAGGAACCCAACAGTTAGCACCATATTCAAAGTTAGGGCACTTACATCTTCTTCTATTAGAGAAAATTTATCGACAGAAGGATATCTCGAAGTTAATACTCCAAAAATAATAGGAACAGCAAGTGAAGGAGGGGCAAATTTATTCAGTTTTGATTATTTTAAGAAGAAAGCATACTTGGCACAAAGTCCCCAACTTTACAAAGAACAGTTAATTGTATCCCTTGATCGTGTTTTCGAAATAGGCCCATATTTTAGAGCGGAGAAATCTCATACCGTAAGACATCTCTCAGAATTCATAAGTGTTGATACTGAAGCTGCCTTCGTGGACTATGAATATTCAATGGAGAACTTGGAGCAACTCATAAGAAAGGTCGTGTCCATTGTTTCTAATCAGTTGAGAAACACTGTTATGTTCGGGGAGAACCCAATATTGAGAAATAATCTCGAACCCATTACGAAGGTTACTTATAAACAATGCTTAGAGCACTTATCTAATAACGGCGAGAAGATAGAATTTGGAGGAGATCTTACGGATTCGTCGTTGCGGATCCTTGGTGAAAGGTTTAAAGGGTTTTATTTTATAACCGATTGGCCAACGAAATTAAAGCCATTTTATATCCAAGAAAAGACGGAAGATCCCGAAGTGTCCGAATCCTTTGACCTACAGTATGGTTATCTGGAACTTGCTTCTGGAGGGACCAGATTGCATGAGAAGGAACGTTTGCAAAGCAGGCTGGAACAGAAGGGTCTCCGACCCCGAGATTTCGCAGAACATCTGAAGGCATTTGATTGGGGTATTCCTCCACATGCAGGTTGGGGACTTGGGCTTGACAGGTTAATCATGGTGCTAACAAATTCTCAAAATGTTAGAGAAGTTGTTTTGTTCCCTAGAGATGTCGAACGCCTCATCCCTTGAATAGAGTTTATCTGAACCGGTATAATCCCATCAGAGTAAAGAAAAGCCGAATACTTATGGTTTAATGTCGAATATATCAACCAAACAATTGGATTTAGTTCCATAAATTTTTTGTCTTTCTCTGAAGGCCAGGGTAAGGATGGATGAGAATGAAATATGCCGATAACACTTAATCCTGACCTGCTTGCCTTTTGATACGCGTGGAATAGATCTCTCGAATGTACACTGAATGAGTATTTTGATTGATCATTGTTCTTTAGCAATACAAAGTCATGAACAGTATCGGTGGTAAACTCTTCTTTTCCAAGGAGGAGTGCACAGGATTCCATTGGGAGAGCATCGTCAGCAAACTTAGCTAGCCTACTTAATGTATCACGTCCTATGCTTAGAATCTTCAACATAGATATTCAATTGGAATGAACTGCATAAAAATAGTGTGCCTTCATCCGTATCTAATGATAAAAAGACTCACGGTCAATCTATATTTGTATTACATATAGCACAAACGTTATCCAACTGAAAAACTGGAGGGCACTTGACACAAAACCTGTATGTTCATCAAGATAGGTTACATCTGAAATTCTACTAGATCCTTTTCGGCTATCTTGAATAGTATTTTGACTTGGTACATCGGGATTTCTGATTTCATAGTGTTATGGTCATGAAGTGGGGAAGAAGGAAAGAAAAAGCACACGAGCAGGTTCATTCATCGTGATTGAGTTTATATTGGACATATTTGAGACGGGCTTTGTCCCGTTCGTTTCTTGGCTTACATCAGGACTCACTTTTGGGGTCACCAGGCCAAAGACATAGAAGGAAGATCCTCCGATGACCGCAGCCCCGATAAAGATCACCGCTAATGCTTTAATGTGAGGTGTCCTCTTATATGATGCTACCACGAGAACCGCGGAGGGAATCGAGATTATCATCATTAGTCCTATGTAAATAAAGATGCTTGGAGCTTGAGTACTTACAGTTATAGCTGCGGCCAAACCAAAGGTGACTAGAAAACCCAAAGTAATAAAAGTGGCAGACTTTGCTTTTCCACTCGAAGGAAATCCGTCTTTAAATAAACCTGATGCTAGGAAAATCATCCCAATAAACAGCGTAAGCAGGCCTACGGCATGCATTCCCTCTATAAACGTCTTCGCAATCCCTGATAATGAAACTCCCACTGTGACAATTCCAAGCGAGGAAAGACCGATTCCTGGTGTGAGCAGATCCCAGTCTGTCATGATATATAATCTCTGACATGATAGCAGTTAATTAATTCTTTCTTGATCTCAATAATTAAAAATTCTGTAATTTGGCCACGAGATTCTGCTTAGCTTTGAAATTGAATATGTCCCAATAAATATGATATTTGTGGGGGCTGTATTTAGAAACAAATCTAAAATATAATTATGATGTTGTATCAATGGCAAGATTAAAAACAGCGGGTGGTATTAGAACTTCGAATAAGTTAAATGGTAGTTTGCTTCAGTGGCACTTAAGGTACTTAGCAGTGAATATAAAACTGTATATCGAGGTGTCAAAGCCTAGAATAGTCCTAGTGCTAGTAATCACTGCTGTTGCCTCAGCATTAGCAGCTACCAGGTTTGATAGTACGCCGCATACAGGATGGGATGTCGTTTCATGGAATTTGCTATTCCTCGCTTTGACCGGCGCAATGGCATCGATGGGAGCAAGCGCACTCAACCACTATTACGATAGAGATATCGACAGAATTATGGAAAGGACATCGCAACGACCCATCCCATCTCATAAGATCGCTGCGAACAAAGTATTCATATATGGACTAGGAATGTGTATTTCTTCAATAGCCGCATCTTGGTTTCTCCTGAACCCATACACATCTGCAATGATATTCATTGGTATCATGTTCTATGTAGTCATTTACACTATTTGGCTCAAACGCAGTAATCCTTTAAATATTGTTATAGGAGGATTTGCTGGTAGCGCGGCCTCTATGGCAGGATGGGCCGCAACGACAGGTTCGGTAGATGTAACTGGTTTTCTAGTCGGATGGCTAGTATTCATGTGGACGCCTTCACACTTCTGGTGCCTAGCTATAAAATCGCGAGACGAATATGCAAGTGTGAGAATTCCCGTGCTTCCAGTTTTAGTCGGTAATGAGAAGACAGCCACTTACATTTTTTTGAATACGGCAATTCTGCTACCATATTCCGTGGCTCTCTACTTCTTTGGACTAGGGCTATTATACACTTTAATAGCGGCCATGGCGGGTTCGGTTATGTTACTATACCATTACAAGTTGACAAAAAAACCAACGCCCGATTTTGCATGGAAGGCGTACAAGGTGACGGCTCCATATCTTGTGATAGTTTTCATAGCACTGGCTTTCGATGCCTTATTCTATTACAGAATTTGAATCAATACGATCGTCACTCTAAGAAGTAAAATCAGGTCTTAGCTCTATTCTTTTCTTTTCTTTCGTAAGCCAAGTTACTCTTATCAAACCGTATATTTCTAAATCCATAAGAGTTTTTGAAATGTCGGCCTCTGTAAGGTCAACGCCTCCCTTCGATAAGCTATTGAGCAATTCTGAATCGGTAAGAGTCTCGGATTCTCGAATCTTTTCGTACACTAAGTTCCGTATTGGGTACTTCAAAGTTCCTCCCATACAAAAACTCTCACAATATAAGAAGGGATTCCTTTCAAACTACACTTCTAATAGATTTGCTTCTCCTTCATATATTGGTATGGTCAAAGCTTATCCGTAAAAAGCCTTGTCCATAGGCTTCGGAATAGCATATGTAAGATTCCTCCTCATTGATTCGTACCACTCTTCTACTTCTTTTGTTATAGATGGCTTTACGAACTGAAGGCTTTTTTCAAAATCAGAATTGCTGACAAGTGATTCTTTACTTCGCATAGCGTTTACGGCAGCCTCTCTGCAAAGCGCCACAAGGTCTGCGCCACTAAAACCTCTTGTTCTCTTTGCAGCTTCGGCCAAGTTAACATTTGCAGCGAGTGGCATTTCTGCAGTCAGTTTTTTGATAATTTCGAATCTCGCATTTTCGTCAGGGGACTCAACATAGACTATTAAATCCAGCCTCCCAGGTCGAATTAATGAAGTGTCTATTAAATCTGGTCTATTAGTTATGCCTATAATAATAACTCCCGCGCTTCCGGAGTCATCCATTTCAGTCAATAATTGCGAAAGCACACGTTCATTACCAGAAATATCATCATGTCCCCTTGGTCTAGCTAAGGAGTCTAGTTCATCAAATACTATCACGCAAGGAGAAGATGATCTTGCTTTTCGAAATATTTCTCTAATTGCTTTCTCAGATTCACCTACCCATTTGGAAAGAACTTCAGGACCACGGACGAATATAATATTTGCGGAGCTTATGGTTGCAAGTGATTTTGCAATCAGGGTTTTTCCACAACCTGGGGGACCAAATAGTAAGGCACCTCTTGGTGTTTTCACCCCCATTCGAGAAAAGCTTTCAGGTTCTTTGATAGAGACGATCAAGTTGTCATACAGCGTCCTCTTAGCATCGTAAAGTCCCCCTACATCCTCCCACTTGACTCGGGAAACTTCAACATAAAATTCTCTCATTGCTGTAGGAATAATTTCCTTCATTCCTTCCTTGAAGTCCTTATTTCTTATGTCCATAACCCCAAGGGTGTCCGGTGAGACTTTGTCACCTTCCGAATCGATTTCGGGAACGTACCGTCTTAGCGCCTTCATAGCCGATTCCCTGCATAGAGCCTTGATGTCTGCTCCAGTATAACCATTTAGCTCAGATGCCAATTCTTGCAGATCAATATCTTGAGCCAATGGCATTCCTCTTGTATGGATTCCAAGTATCTCATGTCGTCCCTCGGCGTTAGGTACTCCAATCTCGATTTCCCGATCAAATCGACCTGGTCTTCGCAATGCAGGATCGATGCTTTCTGGCCTATTTGTGGCACCCAATACGATAACATTTCCACGCTCAGACATCCCATCCATTAACGCGAGTAGTTGAGCTACAACCCGCTTTTCAACGTCACCAAACGCTTCTTCTCTTTTTGGTGCTATCGCGTCTATTTCATCAATAAAAATTATACTAGGCGCTGAGTCCTTTGCTTCCTTGAAAATGTCCCTAAGGCGAGCTTCTGTTTCCCCATAATACTTGTTTACAATTTCAGGTCCATTTATGATATAAAAATTGGCGGCTGATTCGGATGCTAATGCCTTAGCAATCAGGGTTTTTCCACAACCTGGCGAGCCGTACATGAGTATACCGCTATGGGGTTCTATTCCAAGCTTCGCAAATACTTCAGGGTGTCGTAGAGGTAGCTCAACAATTTCTCTTAACCTCTTGATCTGGTCATTTAACCCTCCTATCTCATCATAGGTGACTCTTGGTTTTCTGTCAATACTCGTGGCCGCAACAATATTTACCTTGGTAGACTTTTCTATCTTAGAAATAGTCCGAGGGACAGTTCTCTGGATAATGAAGTCTATGGAGTTGCCAAGGACTCCAACTGAAACCTCATCCCCTTCGTTGATAGGAAAGCCCCTAAGTCTATTTTTTACAAAGTCACGGAATTCACTGTCGATGCTAATTGTACTAGGACCTAACGGAATCAGAGAAACAGACTTTGCTTCCTTCCAACGGATCTTTCGTACAGTCAATAAATCGTTTAGTCCAACCCCCACGTTTTTGCGAGTTTGACCATCGATTCGAATGATATGGCGATCGGTCTCCTGGTTTTCACCAGGCCAGGCAGTGACAGGAGTACTTCTCTTACCAATCAATTCCACCACTTCCCCTGGTTCGATGCCCAGTCTGTCCATCGATAAAATATCTATCCTTGCACGTCTTTTTCCGATGTCACGATGTTTTGCTTCTGCTACACGTAGTTGTATTTTGGGAGATGGGTCGCCATTGCTGAAATGAGATTTTTTCAACAGCAGATCATCCTTTGCCTATCATTAAAATTCGATTCGTGTTATTATGATCACTTTATGCTTACGGATTGTCGGCTTATTAAAAGAACCTCTATCTCACCTACCCCGCGAACACTTTTTATTGAATCTTCTAGCCTATCCATTTCTCCTTCCGCATCATCTATTACAAAATCTGAGATTATTGCATATAGGCCGAACGCAATTGGTTCTTTCATAGATTGCTTCATAACTATCCCATTAGGTGGACTCTGACTTAATGTTGCTATAATCCCTTCCAGATCCGAGTCAGCATCCGAAGGTAATATTCTTACCCTGGCTATAAGTCGTGTCATATTATGGTCCCTCAAATCCGCAACCAATGCACTTGTACTGTCTAGAAAAATCCCGGCAACTTTCACAACGCCATATAATCACGTAACCACAACTTGGACAGTAAAATTTGACACATTGATCATTTGGCATAATTGCTCTTCCGCAAGAAGTACAGACTGGAAGCACTAGAGGTTTGGACATAGACAAATCTTGACTAGAAATAGGAATTTATACCTTCCTTGTTACGATAGCCTTCTATACTCATTACCCACCATCGTTTTGAAGAGCTTCAAGCCAGTAACGCTAAGGATTCTTCTAATGGAAACCGAATGAAAATCAAAATCTCCAGTCCTTGAAATCGTATCCATGGCTTTCGAATCAATGTTAGAAAACATTAAATCTAGAGCCTTATTGTCCAGCCGTTCTAGAAGTTTTCTAAATAGGACCATATTTCTAAACTCCTTCCCAAAAATTCTTGTCCATTTAGCGGGATACTCTAAGAGGAGGTCGTCGTTATTGGATTCTATTGCATTGGAGATGGCCCGTCCAGCTAGGATTCCTCCCAATCCACAGGTATAAATCCCACCGGCTGTTGTTGGTTTGGTTTGGCCTGCGGCGTCTCCAATTATCAATGTTCTCCCATCAATGAATTTGTCGATTGGACCTTTAACCCAGATTGGAGCAAATATTTTTCTAATAACAGAAAAACTGCCACCCTTGCTCTCCAAATAAGACCAGAGAGTACGCGCAGTGTTGATTGATTTCCCTGCCACTCCAACCTTGCCGCTTCCTTCCCCAGTAGGGATAATCCACGCAAAAAATCCTGGGTATTTGTTGCTGTCAAATTCTACTATTACAGTATCCTTTTCTATCCAAGAAGCATAAACCTCGTATTGTGCAGCTAGAAGCACACCAGATCGGTCATTTTGCACTAAAGAACTAATGCCCCGTGCGTCTACAAAATATCGGGACCGAAACTTTCCATCGGTGGTAATGATGTGAAAGGACTTATCTGATGATTCTACTGTGTATTTTGTATTTCGAAGAGAGCATCTTGTTCTTATGTTTGCCCCCAGTCTTGTAGACTGTAACGCAATATGCTTGTCAAATTCACGCCGTTCAAGGACAACTATTTTTTGATTTGCTGTGCGAATTTCAAAACTTCTTGTAGGAGAACATATCTTAGCAACCTTTATCTGATTTTGAACTACGTTATTTCTGGGGAGAATTCCTAGTCTACTAATAGCGTCAATACTGACCAACCCACCGCAATGTTCAGGAGTCCCGATCTCTGAGTCTTCTTCCAGAACAAGTACCGAATGCCCTTTTGAAGCAATCTCTCTCGCAGCAAGTAGTCCAGAAACGCTTCCCCCTGCAACTACGACATCATAATCTTCATTCATAAGATGATGACGTATCCTTTTTATTAGGTTAATAAATTATGCCAGGGAATCGCTTGGAGGTAAAACAGGTAATTGCAGTCAGAAGAGATATCACAATGGGGAGAGGAAAATTAGCAGCCCAAGTGGCTCACGCTGCAGTATCGGCTGCGGAGAAGGCACGTTCTACAAGGCAAGACTGGTTCAATACCTGGTTTAGTACTGGACAAGCCAAAGTTGTAGTGAAAGTGGGAAGTTTAGAGAATCTAATTGAATTGGAAAGCCATGCTCGAACCATTGGTCTCCCCACCGTCAGCGTAAAGGATATGGGCCTCACGCAAATTCCGCCTGGGACAATTACATGTATTGGGATAGGACCAGGACCCACCGAATTTATAGATAAAGTGACTCGTCATTTGAAATTGTTATAGCCCACGGGGGCATATCGTTAAACAATTAGTCAAATTGAACGGCGCCTATTGCTTTGCCTCCTCAATGAGGACATATTCAGAATTACGAGGCTTTATGTGTGTTGAGAACCTGTGGGATTTATTACTTAAGCTTGAGGATTCAGGTGCAAAACCAAAAATTGATAAATGGTTGACTCTCTCTAGATATAGTGTCTCTCCCGGAATACGTTTGCGCTGATTGTGGCTCTTTACTAGTTCACAGTAATCCTCTTACATTGCGAAGCATGAAGGAGGTTCATGATCAGCTTTGCGTTGTCAAGAGGCAAAAACTTTTAGCGGAATCATCTGCAAAGGCATTGACATCTAAGCAATCTTCAAATCTGGCTCACCCAACAACAGTGCCGCCAGGGGTTTCCCAAGATGGTCAATCCCCAAAAGCTTCGCCATTACCTGCTAGCGCAGAAGCAAATGAGCCCAGACCTAGCAATATCATATCAGCCACTGGAGATACTTCCATATCTCTTACAGGAAGTGGAACTAACTATTCAAAGATTGAAGGTCCTATTGACCCTTCATTTAAGACAAAAAGACAGCCAGTTGGAACATTCCAAGGAATAAAAGTATGGGGTCCTACAGATCCACCAGGTCAATTAGGTATATGGGGTACAGAAGTATGTGTAGACTTTGATATTTGTATAGCTGATGGAGCTTGTATTGAGGCCTGTCCTGTTAACGTGTACGAATGGTTAGAAACACCTGGACACCCAGCATCTGATAAGAAACCATT
>JAATVT010000080.1 GCA_014523685.1 Nitrososphaerales archaeon TH5893 | reverse complement strand
GTCTGTTCCTTTTTCATTCAAGGTAAACTTAGTGTCAGAATATGGATGGTATGGAGAATCTATCATCCTTGCTGTCCTGTTTTCACCAGACTTTCTGAGGTATATTCTATAGGTTGAAGCATGGCCTAATACGTTTCCACCAGCTGCTTTTGTAGGATCTCCAAAAAATGTATCAGGAGATGATTGCACCTGATTTGTTATAACAACAGCTATATTGAATATCTCAGCCAGTCTGATAACTTTATGCAATAGAGTATTTAATCTCTGTTGTCTATCTGCAAGCGTTCCTCTACCAGCAAATTCTGCTCTATGTAAAGAAATAATGCTATCTATAACAACTAACTTTGCATTAAAGTCATTGACATATTTGCCAAGATCTTTAATTATAAGTTCCAAATGAGAACTATTGTAAACTTTGCATACTGCTACGTTCTTTAGTACGTGAGAAGGGTCAAGCTCTCTTGCTCTTGCTATCTGATTTAATCTCTCTGGTCTAAATGTTCCCTCAGTATCTATGTATATAACGTTCCCATTTAATCCACCTGCTTCAGTCGGTTGAGTGGCTATTGCAGATAAAGTATGACATATTTGTGATTTCCCCGATCCAAACTCTCCATAAAATTCTGTAACAGCCTGTGTTTCTATGCCACCTAGCAATAGTTCGTCTAAAGCACGAGAACCTGTAGAACATCTCATTAGTGATTTCCTTTTTTCAAGAGCAGATTCAGCAGTTACAAATTCCTTTTCAAGAATGTTAGACTCTCGTAACAGTCGCTGGGCTGCCATTATAAAGGTCGCTGCAGTTTCTTTCGAAGAATTGAGATCGACAGCTAATTCATCAGCACTTGTTACAGCAAGGTCCATTACCGAAACAATACCTGCTTCTTTGAGTTTTCTAGCCGTAGTAGGTCCGACACCTTCGATATCTTGAATTTCTAGGTCAATGACAACTGGAGTAGTTGACGAAGCCTGGGATGATACATCGTTTGTAATGTTATCTGATTCGTTCTCTGGAGTAGATGCTCTTTTATCTATCATATCCATAAGTTCTTATCGACTAGGTATATTAATATGAGAAGGTCTGAATAGGGGAGGGGGAGTTGCTCACCATTTTTTGAGTCTCCTGCGGCTAACTTATACTTTCTAATCATGTAAAAGCTGTAGATTCGGAGAGTATGGGCCATACTTTCTAATCATTTTTGTCTAATCAAATATCTGTGAATTGCTTAGCAAGCTGAATGTATTAGTTACGTTAACCGGATAATAGTGATGAGGAGTAAAACGATTCTTTTGCTTTTTTAACATCCTCCATTACTAATTCGTGACCACTATTTTGCCATGATATTGATACTTTCGCCCCTCCATTCTTAAATAAACTAAAAAGCCTCTCTGCCTCCTGTTTTGGAATTATTGGATCATATAGTCCAGAAGACATGAAAATGTATTTGTTGCTAAGATCTGGTAGTGTATTTGGTACAAATGGAACCATAGCACGAAAAAGAATAGCGGCTGAAAGTACTTCTGGACGAAGTAATAGCATACTAGACGCTATATTTGCACCATTAGAATATCCCAAAGCTATTACGTGTTGCAAATCAAACCCATATGTCTTCGAGGCATTATTAACAAAGTTGGCCAGCTCATTGGTACGAAACCTCAAATCCTCTAAATCGAAAACTCCCTCAGCCAATCTACGAAAGAACCGAGCTGCAATCCCATCTTCCAATATTTTTCCCCGCGGACTTAGTATAGCGGCTTCAGAAGATATCTCGCGGGCTACCGGAATTAAATCTTCTTCATTTCCTCCTGTACCGTGAAGTAAAAGAAAAGTTGGCACTTTCTTACTACCTCCTTTCCGTTCAACTTTGATGTTTGAAGGGATAAATTTATGTATAAATCCAAGTTGGTTTTTTTCGTTCAATTTTCTTTTATCCCATCTTCTAGATGTTCTATAAGGAAATCTTCATTCCTCAGTAGTATGTTGCATTTCATTTTTTTTAGGTAGCTGAACGGGGGGCAAAACCTCTAAAAGCTCCTTACGCATAGATTCAAGCCAAGGAGGAAGTACAAGATGTGTACCCAAGTCTTCAGCTCTTTCGTCAACTGTAAAACCTGGTGGATTTGTAGCAATTTCAAAAAGTATACCTCCTGGTTCCCTGAAATACACTGAATGGAAGTAAAATCGGTCTATCACAGGAGTCGCATTTAATCCAGCCTTAATTATATTGTGGCGCAAAACCTTTTGTTGTTCATCAGACGGCGTACGATATGCAACATGATGTACTGATCCAATTCCTATAACCGCCTGTTGTGTGTATGGGAGACAAAGAACATCAACAATATTAGCTCCACCGTCGTCTTCTCCTCGTCTATGAGATTCTCTAGTAGGAATTTCATACCTGAAGCGGCTTCCATCCTGCAGTGTGGGAATAAATCCTAATTCATCAGCCAAAACAGAAGCAGTACGTTCGTATCCTTCTTCTGATAAAGTCACGGAATAAAAACCTCTAATGGCTTGTTCAATAGGAACCGGGCCTTCCTTCCACACATTGATACTTCTAGTTTCTGAAGATTTATGTGCTACAAGTTCTAACTCTAGGCCATCTGGATCATGGAACACTATTACCTCTTCGTCATCAAAACGTTTGTAAGGTCCACGAAATTTGATTTGTTTACTCTCAAATCTATCCATCCAATAACTTATAGAAGTTTCAGGAATTAGGAAGGACGCTGCCATCACCTCACTGGCTCCTCTATGTCCTTTAGGAGCGTCCGGCCAATGAAAGAAAGTAAGGATCGTACCTGGACGTCCTAACTCATCACCATAATAAAGATGATATGAAGATGGGTCATCTTGATTAACGGTGAGTTTTACGAATCGAAGTCCCAAAATATTGACATAAAAATCGATATTTCGCTGTGGGTTGCTAGTTATTGCTGTGACATGGTGTATTCCATATATGGCCCTATTCACTATACCACCAAGTATAGTTGTAGTACAATATAAAACAAATATAAAATATCTGCCTACAGTCCATCTTAACCTGTCTTGGCTTCACCTTTCGCGTTAATCCATAGCAGCTTCCTAGCACTTTTTTATCATGTATTAAGTATGCAGATGTTATGGCCTATAGTTTTATCACATATGAAAGTCAATATAAGGAAAAAAACTAAGAATGGACAATGTCATAATCTATAGTGCAAGAAATCCAGATAAATAGCTCATGGCTGATTGATACCATAATATTAAACTTGTATATTGGCTTACGCCTCAGCCTGCTGGATAAGAGAAATTGTTATTCATTGCAGTGGCAAATTGCATGACAACAATAAGATAGTAATAAGAAGATAAATATGATTATAATATTGAAACCAGAAAGCCTCCTATCGAGTAAGAGGACACTGCCTCTTACAAGATACGGAGGGTGATGATTACTACTGCTTGACTCTCCTGAAACTGCTTGTTAGGTAAATATTAATCTTTCTTGCCATGCAATCAATAAAAGCTACATCAATTATCATTACATAAAGAATTTACATCTTTACAATTGGTTTATTGTAAAAAATATTTATCTTTAGAATACTAAACTACCTAACAATTGTGGAAGGCATCAATCTTCAACATGTTAATCAGAGCTCACAAATAAGTTCTAAACTAGAGGGGTTATTCATTAAGGAAGAGACTGATAATGCGGGGACAATTAGCTTAAACAAAAAAACAGGCTTACATAGAGCAATACAAAAATTCCCAAACGTTACTATTTATTAGAATCTGTTACAATTTGGTATTCGCATTTTTATTTGGTATACGTAATCGTATATTATCTAATCTATAATGACATTGATATAAAAATAAATGAATGCAGTGAAGCCAAACCGGGTTGTTGGTAGAATTAGAAGCAAAATGAATAGGAAAAACAAAGATGCAACTAAATCACCTATTTTAGAGGTCGAGTTAACTATTTGTTGGGTGTAGTCAATCTCCTTTTGGATCTAAATCGCCCCTTCCTTTGTGTTGGTGAACCATAATTATAACTAACAAATCAAATTATTACATACTTTAGGTAGATAAAATCTGTCATTGTCTGCAAGTCATCTCTTTGTAGCTACATAATAAAAAAAGATAAGTTAAGTTTCTGTACTTTCTGTTTGATTTCTCTGCCTTCTTTATGATTTCATCTTAGATGATCTCTAGTAACATATTGAAGTAGGTATTTTATAGTATTAAGATTGTAATCACATCTGCAACCAAAACAAGAAAGGCTGATGATATAAGATATGTAGGTATTCACCGACGCGAGTTATGCAACACAGTAGATTAGGGTGTCAAGAGATTCTTTTTGATGTAGCTTTACATTCAATTCTGTCTTTCCATTATCTAATTTGATATCATGTGTATCTAATTATTTTGAATAATATGAATTAGAAAATAAATAACCTCTTAAATCATTTTTGAAAATAGTTAGTATTAATGAGAATTCAAATGTGGGGATTACAAATGAACAACTCTACAAATTACTCTGCTGAATTGATAAGACCATAGACCTAATCGAACTGAGAAGTAAATCATTAATAATAGTATGTACATAAAAGGTCGAGACATAATGGCGACTAAGAAGAAATCAAGCAAAAAAGGACTTGCCTC
>JAATVT010000079.1 GCA_014523685.1 Nitrososphaerales archaeon TH5893 | reverse complement strand
CGCTTCGTCAAGACCCCACCACATTTGTTTAGTCTTAATCCACTCCGTGTTATCTTTCAATCTTATTCGGTATATGGCCTTCGTACATTTCACAGGGAACTTTACTGACTTGCCCTTCCCATCCGTGTAAGGTGATTCCCAATCTGAAGGAACAAGTTCCCTTTTAATGAGGTCATCAGCCTGGTAGAACTCTGAGTTTCTTTTACTCGTTACCTTCTCATACCAAATCTTTTCGTGTTTGTGCAGATTAGCATCTGGAGTATCTAGCCACTTCTTGATTAGTCCAGCTTTCTCGTACAATGCAACTGTTTTATCATAATCCATAGCTTTCCTATGAAGCCGATAAGTAAAAGTCTTTCAAGTTTTATTCCCCAAAATTTGGGATTGGGATGGATGCTGCAGGAGATTTTGATGACATACGAGGGGAAATATTTAACCTAAACGGCTTAGGTAAACCCCCTGCAGCTTAGTGTTTGTCTGATAGGTTTGAGTCTAATAATATACCTGGTTAAGTCAGGTCTAATATTACCACTTCCTGGAACTATTTGTGCTTTTTTCAACAAATCAAAATCTTTTTTTAGTAAATATTTGGAAGAATAGGTAACTGTTATCCCATCCGTGACGTGACCACAAAGTAGGAGCCTCAACGATTGGCATGGTTTGGATTCCGGTTATCCGGTAGCTAAAACCTACTACTTCAGGTGTTAAGCAATCTTAACGGCAGCTATTCTCCCGAAGATTAATGGTCTTATATTCGTGTACTAAACTCTCTTAATGTGCGATTTAATATTTTGTTGCATTTCAGGAGTCATTATTTCCTCTTCTTTGTAACCATGATCATTGACAGCATGTTCTGCGGCACTTTTCAAAAGCTCTTCTTCTGTTTCTCCAGATAGAACACAATCACAGGGCTGACCTACATCTCGACAAGCAATAGTTAACATAATTTGGTAATGTGCATTCAGGTAATTAAGATTTAGCTATTTGTTATTCCACTCAAATCTAGTTTTTGCGTACTACCATTATCTAGTATTGATATAGTATAAAATGCAATCATAGCCGTAATAAAAGATAGATGTATGTGATAAGTCTGTAAAGAGAAAAGCATACCAGGATAAGAGTCTCCTAACAACTCTGGTCGTAATTTGATTCCACTATTACTAAAAAATATGAATAGCATAAAGTAATAAATTATCAGTTGAAGATTGCCACTTTAATGACAGATAAATTCAACCTCTAGACTCTAACCCACGTTACTTTTTTTGGTGTTGACTATTGGAATATTGTTGCTAGGAAGAGTCAACCTATTTTGGCAAAATCAATAGCCTAGTCTTTTGTATACCTAACACTTTCTGTTTCTATTTCTTTTGGTTTTAACTTGATTACTATAGTGTTGGTTATTCTGTTAAACATCCTCTGTCTCTTGTTGTTAGTAAATATCCATCCTAAAACGACATCTAAAGGTAGCAAGAAAGCTTTACCAAAACTTTCTATTACAGCACTTTTGGTGTCTATCTTCCTGCCATCCAAGTCTGTTGTCTTTATTTTTAAAAGCCTTTTACCTATTGATTGACCAGTAGTAGATTCAAAGTAAATCCAGTATGCTAAGAGTCCAAGGCTTGATATAATGTAAGGCAAAGGTCCACTATCTCTGAATACTCTTTCCATGTTACCATAATAACTAAACCAAAATGGAATAGAAATCAAAGCAAACAATATTGCCAAACCTATAGAAACCAGAATAAAATCAACTAACCAAGCCAAGAATCGATCACCCCAGCTAGCTAATGTTATTTCTACTGGAGCTTTTTCTATCCCTTCTCCTCCTCCTGATGAGGATGAAGGTGGTACTGAAGGATTATTATTATCGCTGGTTGATGTAGGGTCCATTTTAACTATGATAAGTCTATAGCCACATATAATAGCTAAGAATACATTAGATTGAAGTATCTGATTTGATTCTACAAAAATCAAGCTCACAAGTCAAAAAAAGAGAATGGATTATTGAATGACAATAGTATCGCCAAATATGTGACAGACCAATATTAACTGCTGCTAAGCGGAACGCGCAGCAACCTGTGTTACCAGTTCTTATTGGGTTCTAAGGCGTAAAAAAACCGAATAAAGATAATTCATTTTCATATGCACTGATAAAGCAAAGTTCAATATGCTCTCGGTTAATAATCGTATAAATAATAACAATAAATGCTTAATTATTCCTTGTTAGTTTTACTCCTACTTAATGCACTCAGCTCATACTTTTGACATAAAATCCACAAAATCACAGGCAATTTGTAATGGCGGCAGTAGAACAATAGCAAACTCGGATAACTTTCCTATTTTAAGGGGAATGGCTACGTATTCTTTGAAACTTGATAGAGGAGGTATTCGTGAACCTCACTGGCATCCAAATGCTGCTGAGCTATCTTATTGCTTGTCTGGCAAGGCGCTTATGACTATCTTCGGTCATGGTGCTACTCACAATACTTTTACGATAGAAAGAGATGAAATTGCATTTGTTCCCCAAGGGTTCCTGCACCATATAGAAAATATTTCTGAAGAAGAAACCAAGTTTATTATAACGTTTAACCATGAAAAACCAGAAGATATAGGTATCTCTGGATCAATAGGCTCCATTCCCACTGCAGCTCTCGATTATACATTTAATGTTAAGAGTGAATTTTTTGCAAAAATCAACAAGCCGACACAAGATATTCTAATAGGAAAGAGGTCATCTATTGCCAAACCAGAATTTCCAAACATCCCAAATCCTTACAAATTCAATCTCAAGGAGGAGCCACAGATACAATCGAAGATACAAAACAACGGCGGAACTGTTATACTCGCAAATGCATACAGCTTTCCTATTCTTAATGGTCTGGCATGTTATTCTTTGTATTTGAAGAAAGGAGGTATTCGTGAACCTCACTGGCATCCAAATGCTGCTGAGCTCGACTATGTTATAAATGGTAGAGCACGTATGATAATCTTTAGTCCAGGGGGTAACATTGATACATTCGAAGTAGGACCTGACCAAATAGTCTTTATTCCTACAGCTTACTTTCATTACATAGAAAATATAGGTGAAGAGGAATTACACTTTGCTGTTTTCTTTAGTCATGAGAAGCCCCAAGATATAGGTATTTCTGGAGCTTTTGGAGCTTATTCTAATGAGGTATTCGGAGCAGTTTTTAATGTGGATCCTAAAGTTTTTGAATCACTACCCAAATACCAGAAGGATCTTTTTGTTGTAGCTGGTGGAGGATGATAAGATAAGCAAATACTACTGCCTTCTGTTATCTAAATGGACTAAGTATATTTTTCATCGATCAAAATCAACATATGCAATATCAACAAGACGATATAACTACATCAACTCCTGCCATTATTATTATCCCCACCACTTTCGCTTAACCAAATTGTAGAATTTGGGATATAGCATTATCAACACTTCTGGATAAAAAAAGCAGAAGTGGATTCTCTATAAATCTCCACCAATTGATGCACTCGCCGTCGGTGAGTAAGTTTCCGCTTACTAGATTTGGTAGTTCATACCGACTAAGTTGTAAATTACTACTTACCTTAAATAATGTGCTTACCTAATGTGTATGATGCAAATAGGTATTGATAGCTTCGCTGCGGCACACGATGACGCCAGCCTCTCTGTCAGCCCGTCTGAGCGTTTACGGAGATTGGTTGAACAAATTGAACTCGCCGATCAGATTGGGTTAGATGTATTTGGAGTCGGCGAACACCACCGTCGGGAGTTCCTCGATTCAGCTCCTGCTGTCATCCTAGCTGCGGCAGCTACACGTACTCAACGGATACGCCTAACCAGCGCTGTAACAGTACTGAGTGCAGCCGACCCAGTACGAGTATTTCAAGAATTCGCAACCCTGGATCTTTTGTCGCAAGGCCGGACGGAGATGGTTGTGGGCCGTGGCTCATCTATAGAGGCATTTCCACTGTTCGGATTGAATTTGGAAGACTATGACTCGCTTTTCGAAGAAAAGCTCGATTTGCTGCTGAAGATTCGTGACAATGAGCACGTCTATTGGTCTGGCGAATATCGGCCGACTCTTAATGGTCAGGGAGTTTATCCGAGGCCATTACAGAAACCTTTTCCGATCTGGATTGGCGTTGGTGGAACTCCAGAATCATTCGTCCGTGCTGGTATGCTTGGACTTCCCTTGATGGTCGCAATAATAGGCGGCGATACGAGTAGATTTAGGCCACTCGTAGATCTTTACAGGGAGGCTGGCAGGCGAGCTGGCCATTTACCGGATCAATTGAAAGTAGGCGTACATATGCTGGGCTATGTCGCAGAGAACACGCAAGAGGCAGTTGATGACTTCTTTCCAGGCTATGCACATACCATGACTGAGATTGGAAAGGAGCGGGGATGG
>JAATVT010000078.1 GCA_014523685.1 Nitrososphaerales archaeon TH5893 | reverse complement strand
CTCTATTCATTGAGAATGTTACTGATCATACTCACTATAAAGATAGCATGAAATACGTGTAAATTTGAGCTATGAAGTATGTTGCCATTTTTTCGGAAAAAATCTATCTAAAAATATCAAATCTATATCAGTGAATGTAACGGTATATTCCCGTATCAGCTTTTTGTTAAGATATAAGACAACAACTTCAACCAACTCGGAGCAATGCGTATGTCTATATTCTGACATCTATATCATAAAAATTGATAATAATCTTGAACGTCTTGCACACGGGCAATATAATGTGTCCGTTGAATATCTCGTTAAAATTTCGTCTTAAAAGAGCTAGCAATAGCTGTATTAAGTCATTCTATTATTAGCTTTACATTAGTTCAAAATGCCTTAAACGACCTAAAATCTTAAAAAAGTATGTTATACACAGTATATGGCGATTAGGTAATGGAAAAATCAACTGGTCGCCTGATAAGAGAAAGTAAAACCGCGATTGATATTGGACTTGCAAAAGAATCTCGTCATGGAGTTATAGAGATTCTTAATAGAGAACTGTGCGATGAAAATATTCTTTACATAAAGACTAAAAATTATCATTGGAATGTTGTTGGACCGGATTTTAGTGAAAGGCATGCGTTCTTTAGAGAACAATATGAAGCACTAGACGAAATCATAGACGAGCTAGCGGAGAGGATTCGCGATCTCAATGGGAAATCACTAGGCACTTATACTGAATATTTAGATCATGGAAAATTAAGGGAATCGCCTGGAAATTATCCCAACGATATAACTATGATATCCAATCTGCTATCTGACCATGAGCAAATAATTAGGACTTTACGTAAGGATGCAGATAGGTGCGAAGATGAATATCATGACATGGGTACAAATGACTTTTTGATAGGGACAATGGAAAAACATGAAAAAATGGCCTGGATGCTAAGGGCCCATCTGGCAACTGAATAGAAAAAGTTTTGAAAAATCATACTAACGGGGAAATACTGAAAAGATAAAATGTCATGATAAATTGTGGGTGAATCGAAGGGTAAGGATATCATGGCCATTAATTTCAAGATTATTTCCTGAATTCAAAGATCCATAGAATAATCCTTCATCAGAATTCATATTGGTGATTAGAGGTCCAGAATGTTTTCAATATGGGTGGCACTTGTGATTCAAGTCCAGAGAAGTTTACAACAGATGATTTGAGCGTACTATCAAGTAGACATGGTTGGAAATGACATGATTTACTCTCGAGGCGTTCTTAATCCACTCTCTAAACACAACGTCCATACATGACCAAACTATGAATACAATTTCCAAGATTCAATCTGGAAAAAAAGTTAAATCATCCCCCGCAACCCTATTGTTGTGGTCCATAAGTCAAGTCATGTTTATGCTTTACTTTTCCTTCTAGGACTCGTTAGTGGCGCCATAGCTATCGCAGTTTCCTTATATCTACGAACATTTTCTGGTGCAATATTCATCCCCGAACTCGCATCTCAGACCTTATTTTCGATTACTCCTGGAGAAATTGAATCAGAAGCTGTTGAAACATTTGGTCCCATTGCAAAATATTCTGCATTTATTAGTGCTCTAATTGTTAATCTTGTAGTATATGGGATTCTGGGCCTATTTATCTACAAGATTAATACCAAGTTCAAATCAGGTAATTCATTCTTAACAGCCGCGGCAACATCAACTGTAATATCTTATGCTGTTCTTTTGATTATATCATTTGTACTAATTGCCATAGCAGATATTACGATCCAATCCGTTTCAATCCAGGAATTAATTATTTACCTCATCCCACCTCAGATCGCATTTGGGATTACGTCGGCGTATTTTTATAAAAATCTTAAATCAAGAGCTTCAAAAGTTACACCCGAAAAGGGAGTATCTTCTCCCGATACGACATCTGGCTCGATATCAGGAGTTGACCAGAACCGAAGGCTCATTATTAAGGCAGGGATAGCCTCTGTCATTGTTGTACCACTCCTATATCTAGGTTTAAATAATCTACTATTTCCTCGAGAAAGCACCCAATCGCGTTTGCCGTTAGCGTCAGAGATCGCATCTAAACCTAGACCAGCTGGATTTGAGGACTCAAGGCTTACCGCGTTACTCGCCTCAGAAATAACTCCCACAGACCTTTTCTATCGGGTGGACATTAATCCCGTCCCCCCAATTGTAGATGCGAATTCATGGAGACTGGTTGTCAAGGGTTTAGTCAGTAATCCTTTATCAATTACTTATGAGCAATTAAAGACAAAGCCTTCGGTCACCCAGATTGCTACACTTGAATGTATAAGTAACAAGATAGCCAACGATTTTATTGGTACTGCAATATGGAATGGAATTAAATTAAAGAGTCTCCTCGAGGAATCTGGCGTAAAATCCAATGCCAAATATATAGTTTTTAGATGCTCAGATGGCTATGACGTAGGCATACCACTGGAGAGAGGACTCCAGGAAGGTTCCATTTTGGCATATGGTATGAACGGGGAGGATCTAAATGCCAAACATGGTTATCCCGTGAGGGCCATCATCCCCGGCTTATACGGAATGATGAATCCAAAATGGATAAGGGAGATTGAATTGATTGATAGAGTTTACGAAGGGTATTGGCAGAAAAAAGGTTGGGCAAATAACGCACAGTACAATACCCATTCATATATCGTTATTCCAGGGAATGCACCCATAAGGAAAATTTTTAGAAATATTGGGTCTGTGAATATTGTGGTAGGCGAACAAATACCAATCGCAGGTGTTGCATTCGCGGGAGATCGAGGAGTGGCAAGAATACAGGTAAGCACCGATGATGGGGCTACCTGGAAAGATGCAAGAATCAAAAACCCCCTATCTCCATATAGCTGGGTTATTTGGACCACTGAGTTAGATGTTGCAAACAAGGGTAACTACAGGATCATGGTAAGAGCGACAGATAAAACCGGGAAAATTCAGACAGGAGAAGCAAGAGAACCTTTTCCAAATGGTGCAACTGGTTACCATATGGTAGACGTACAATCTACTAATTGAAAAGTACCTAGATATATATTATCCTAGAATTCGTAAGAACCGTTAACAATGAAGACAATATTCATATCAAAAATGCCAAAACGATAGACCTTGCTAACTTTGCCTGCAAATAGAATGTTTCTAATCTTTGGAAAAGTTACTAGATTTTGATGAAGGAATACCCTAATCATAGAAGACATAGTTAGAGTCATTTGAGCCACTATTTAGGTTCTACATCTGAGTTGTTGATATGGGTATTAGTTAGATCACATCTCAAGGTTTCAACTGACATCACCGCACCTGAGCAATCCATTGAAGAGGTTGAGTTATAATTTGAAGGACCTGATTCAGTTACGCTATACATACCCATTTCTAATTTTACAACTGTGCCAGAAGAGTTACCTGGAAATGATGTCGGCGAGGCATTGTTACCATGCACATTTATTGTAAAATCCGAAGGTTTACTACTTTCACCATTTTCGTCAATTACCTTTTTTGTAACAATAAGCGTTCCTTCTATTCTATCGCTGGTGTTTGTCAGCGATATTCTGTTAGATGATGCGATTGGATAATTGTCAATTTCTCTTGCTTCCAGTTCTTCTCCATTTGCATAGAGTATGATATTGTTTCCATTACTTCCTGTGGCTGATGAGTCGAGACCTGTTTCAAGAGCATATGAAAGGGAGAAGCTAAGAAATATTAGAATAGTATTGGTTAGAAAATTCACAATTAGAATCATTTCTTACGCCATATATATAAGTCGTTTTTCCAGCTTTAGCTTTAATACCAACACCCGAACAAGCAAATGAAGATGCATAATATTTTGTTGTGGGTTGGAACTCGACTTGCAGCTAAAATTTAGCCTTTAATTTGAGCATTTCCAGTATGCTACGAGGGTTAGTGACGATGTGAATCTCAACAATTTCCATAAAATGAGTATAAAAACATAGCTTTCGAAGTCGAATCCATATTCATTCCCCGAAGAATATCACGGGTATCCAACCTACTTGACAGATGCATAATTTTACTGATGAAAGTCGTTCTGGGGGTGGAATACTCCAATCTCAACCAATCTAATGGCATACAAAAAATAGTGTGCACTTATTTGTAATGAAAGGCGCATTATTGAGTTAGACTTGAATCTTAGTAAGAATAGGAATATGGATATACAATTTCGTTTCACTCCATCACATTAGTCTTTTCTCCAGAATGAGCATCCTTGAAATGTCTGTCAGCCTCATCCTTAGAGAGAAATTCCTTGGCACAAATTGTACATCTAAACGTGCCTTCGTCATATTCCGACATAGTTAAGTGGAGAGAAATTGAGGTATTTATTAGTAAAGGTTTAAGATCCATACATTCAAGTTTTGTTGCATTTTGAATCTAATTACTCTGGAACAGAAGCATATGGAGTTTTTGTAAAAGACTAATGTCTTCGTTTTCCCAGTGTACTTGGATTTTTTATTTGATTCTATATTGATGAATCATTCCTAATTGTTAATACAGGTAGGTGGAGCTGTGGATTAGATATGGTACCTTCAACCAAACAAGGAGGTCGGTTCTATTCAGTAAACCAGACAAGTCAACATATTCATATTCACAAAACCATATCCATATCATAGAAAGTGTCGGATGGATATCGATGCCAAAGGCAAAGTTTAGAAAAATTATGTTTTCAAAAATTCGATATCCAGAGTTAATGCTGGGAAGAAATTTCATATATTGACCGAGACTATCAGCTTGTTTGTTTTAGATACTTTCATAAATGGAAAATTGGAACAAGATATTGAAATGGATACGCAAGAATACTTCCACTTGGAGCTGCTGTAATAGGCATTGTGGTATAGCATTCAACCAAAGAACACAATATTTAGATTCTACCTTCTTGAGTTTAACCATATATCCTTGTCTCCAAAATGGGCAGATAGTTCTTCAGAATTTGCAATGAGAGTAGGAAATGTAAGTGAAAATTCGAATGATTAAAACCCACAACGAAGGTTTGAATACGAACGAATTAGACCTACCAATTAGACAAACTACACTCTCGGATAGTTTTGGCAGAGTTGCAAGGAAGCTCAGGATATCCTTAACTGACAGGTGCAATATGCGATGCAAATATTGTATGCCACAAGGCAATATTAAATGGTTCAAAAACGAGGATATTTTAACCTATGATGAAATTTTTAGGCTTGTCGTCATTCTCGCAAGTCTGGGTATTGACAGAATACGCTTGACAGGAGGGGAGCCCCTTTTAAGACCTAAGCTAGAAGATCTAGTAGCTTCCCTGAAAAGGATAACCCCGATAAAATCCATCAGTATGACAACTAATGGTCTCTTGCTTGCAGACAAGGTTAAACGACTAAAGGAAGCTGGATTAGACAGTGTAAATATTAGCCTTGATTCCTTTAAACCGACAAGATTTAAGGCAATCACTGGAACAGATGGACTTGAGAAGGTAAGGGACAGTATCGATGCAGCAGTGAGCGTAGGATTAAGAGTAAAAATAAATACAGTTATAGTCAGGGGTTGGAATGAAGACGAAATTGTAGATTTTGTTGAATTTGCAAGAAATAGTGGACATATAGTTCGATTTATAGAATTCATGCCTCTGGATGGTGAAGGAATATGGCAGACGAACTTAGTTTTTTCGAAGAACGAAATGATTAATATAATAATTAAAAACATAGGAAATATTGTACCTATTAATGCTGTTACCAATAGTAGTGATAGTATGAACATGCTAAACGCTGATCCTGCAACACTCTATTGTTTTGCTGATGGCAAAGGAATCGTAGGGTTCATCCCCTCAATTACTGAACCTTTTTGCAATAGTTGTGACAGAATCAGATTAACTTCTGATGGTAAACTATTAACTTGTCTATTTGAAAAGCCAGGATATGATCTACGAAATATTCTGCGTGCAGGAATTTCAGACCATGAAATTAAGAAACGACTGATAGCTAATGTTAAGAAAAAACCTGAAGGGATAATCAGGATCATAAAGAGTAATAAGTTAGAACCTTCACTTAATATGATGCATAGAATAGGTGGTTAGCAATCAAAAAGTGACAAGAAAAAAAAGGTCGGCTATTAAACCACTCAAGGTTAAGTTGTTTGCATTAGCAAGAGAGGTATCTGGTGGGAAGAGGGAAATAGAACTGGAATTTGAACGAAAATCAGTAAAAATTACCGATATTAAAGAGAGAATCTTACAAGTTTATCCTCAAATGAAACGCATTCCTTTCGTACTTGCAGTAAATTATAAGATTGTGGCTGAAAGGCAACCAAATGATAATCATGTTAATACTCCTAATATGTATACTACAGAAATAACTGCGGAAGATGAAATAGCTCTTCTACCACCTATCAGTGGGGGTTGATGGAGAATATGTTAGAATAAATGATTGATATCACTAACCATCCAATTGATATCTCTAAGGTGATGAAAGAATGTCGGGATGAGTCTGCTGGGGCAACAGTTCTTTTTTCAGGTTCTATAAGAGATCACAATGAGAAAGGAAAGGTGATTGGAATTTATTATGAAGCATATGTAAAAATGGCAAAAAATATATTGATGGAAATTGAAAACGAGGTCCTTAAAAAATGGGATGTAAAAAAATTTATAGCAATACATCGTATTGGAAATCTTAAGATTAGTGAAATAAGTGTAGTAGTTGGCGTGACGACAGAACATCGTCGGGATGCATTTGAAGCTTGTAAATACACGATTGACAGCATAAAAGATAGGACACCCATATGGAAGAAGGAACTATCTGAATCAGGGAGTGCTACTTGGAAGAATGGATTACTCCCTTTCCATATTAAAAGGAATCACTACAACGAAAACAAGTAAAATGCCTACAAACAGTGACGATGACGGTGGGATGTTTGATGTTGCCGACAAAATTGATACTTTGCGAATGGCAACAGCACAGGCAATAATTAGAATAAATCCTCTAACATCAAAATTTATTAAAGAAGGCAAGACACCTAAGGGTAACATTTTCAATGCGGCAAGAGTATCGGCCACCCTAGCAGCAAAAAAGACATCAGATATAATACCATACTGCCACCCTATCCCGATAGATGACATAAAAGTTCATTTTGCTTTGAATGATAACGATTGTTCAATTGTGATCAAGGCTCATGTAAAAACTGTGTGGAAGACAGGGGTTGAAATGGAGGCTTTAACAGCTGCTTCTGTGGCCTCTCTTACAATCTATGATATGTTAAAACCAATAGATGAATCAATGTCGATCGAGTCACTAAAAGTGATAGAAAAACAGGGTGGCACAAAGAATCTTCCTCGATTCGATACACCGCAGAAGTTAACAGCTGCCGTTCTTGTTGCTAGCGACTCAAGAGGATATAATGAGGATAAATCAGGGAGGTTTATACTTAATAGGCTCAAGGAAAATGGATTTGAAATTGTAGAGTACAAGGTAGTTGGTGATGAAGTTGAGAAAATAGAATCAAGTTTGAAGTGGTTCTGTGATGAATTAAGGGTAAACCTTGTTGTGACTTCAGGTGGGACGGGCGCGGGTCCGCGTGACATTACTCCTGATGCCACAAGGAAGGTTATTCAGAAAGAATTGGCTGGGATAGAAGAGACAATCCGGTCCTTTGGTCAGAGGAGGGTACCTTCATCTATGCTGTCTAGAGGAATATCTGGTGTAAGAGCGAGGACAATAATAATTAATCTTCCCGGGAGTCTGAGAGCCGTCTCTCAATCTCTGGATTCCATATTTCCAGGATTACTACATGTATTCGACATGTTAGAAGGAAAAGGACATTAGAGAATTGACGATCAACGTTTACTACTATCCTACTACTTATTCGTTAGATGGTGTATAGTTTTCATGTATGAAGACAGAATACTCATATTTTTAATATTGTCATAAATAAGCTTAAACATTCAATTTTATAACGAGAGTTTTTTGCTCACGTTGTTTAGAAATACGGCTGAACACACAGACCAATGGTATAACAATAAATGCAAGGACTTCGTGTATAGTAGCTATGTCTACCTTCCCTATTTCTTCTATGCTAAATCCAACTGACTCGGCTAAGAATAATAGTGTAATTATACTTGACAAAAATAAGACAGCAGCCGACGCGGTTAGTGTAATGAAGGAGAATTCAGTTCGTTGTGTTCTTGTTTCAGGCTCAGAAAATAACAATATTATAGGATTAGTCTCAAAAACAGATATACTTTATAGAGTTGTATCATTGCACAAAAACCCAGAAAAAGTCGCATTAAAAGATATAATGTCATCACCTATAATTTCCATTCCGTTAGACATGTCAATCTCTGATACCCTTTCAGTAATGGAAAAGCATGATATCAGACAGGCAGTTGTTAGCTCAGGTTCCACCAATATTTATGGTATTATAGACCGAGAAGATATTATCACGAAAATGGAAAAGGCAGTTGTACAAATGGAAAATGTCTTCAAAATGGATTCATCAGCTCCTCTATGTATCATGAACCCACTTGCATCGTCACATATAGAAGAGAGGAGTTCTCTACTAATTTGCCCCCATTGTAACACAAAGTATAGTACGAAAGAATTGCTATCAAGTCATGTAAAGGAAACACATGCGTCTTCTAATGCTTTATCTTGAATGGGCGGCATCTTAAATGAATAACGTGCCTTGAAGCTAAGCCTTAATTTTATTTGAACGAAAATAATAATTATTTCATTTCGAATGTTTACCAGGTCCATCTAGATTTCCAACTGACCATTGACATAAGAAAGACCGGGCAACAAGCTAACTTTAACTTTCTCTCCCGGTTTGATGCAAGTGGTCTTTTCATCAACAATAATATAACCATCAGATCTAGTAAATGTCGTTATCGTTTCAGTCTCTCCAGGGACGCAATCAGCTTCATACTCCCCATTTTCTTTACTTCTTAGGTGCACATATACTACCTTTGAAAAATTAGGAAATCTCTTGCGAGCATTCCATTCCTGGGTCAATCTCGCATCTAGTGTTATTGGTTTTCCCACAATTTGACCAGATAATAACTTAATGATGGGATAAGCAAAAATGATGAAGGCATTGATAGCGCCTTGGATTGGTCCGGGCATAATAATTATAGGCCTGCCCATACTAATGGCGGCTCCTGTTACCCTGCCGCGGTCTAACTTGACCCCATGGAAAAATATTTGCGGAACACCCATAGATTTAATCGCTGTTTCTACAAGATCATGCTCTCCAACGGATGAACCTCCAAGTGTTAAGATCAAATCCATTGACTGGCTAATGGCCTTTTCAATTTTATTTCGTATTTTTGTGACGTCATCGGGAACTATACCCATCCTGAATGGGATCCCACCCAATTCCTCTACCAATTTAGAAATTATTCCACTATGGTTCTCCAGCACCTTTCCTGATTTTACATATTTTTTCTTATTTGTAAGTTCACTACCAGTCGATATAATAGCCACCCTAGGCCTCTTAAGGACATTAATTTTGGTAATATATAGAGAATCCAATAACCCAATGTCTTGGGGCCTCAAAATTCTGCCTCTTTTCATTACTTCATGATCTTTCTTTATATCACGGCCCCTTGGATACACAAAAGATCCTACTGGAAGGGCTCTGATGATACGAACCTCATTCTTTTTATGTGTCGCTTGGGCGTCCTCCACTGGCACAACGGTATTTGCTCCCTGAGGCAGATATTCACCAGTATTTATCCGAAACGCCTCTTGTCTTTGTAGAATAAAATTAGAAGGAACAGCTTTCATAGGTTTGATTTTATCTCGTTTGAGCCTCAGAACAACTGGGGCTTGTTCTGATGCATAAGTTATATCCTCAGCCTTTACTGCATAACCATCCATGTGCGAACTATCGAAAGCTGGTATATCCACATCAGCTACAATATTTTTAGCCAAGACACGTTTGTAACAGTTCCGGACGTAGATCGTCTCGGAGTGGAGAATTCTATTGCGTAAAATGAATTGTTCCAATATGCTTCTAGCTTTTTTGACGGAAACATAGGAAATGTTTGAATCCGGTTTCATTTATGTTGCAACTTAAAGGCGATGTAACTTATAAGATAGAATACAGTGCTCGAATAGATATCAACTATGAAAGTCTGACTTGTAAACGATTTTACAAATGGAATCGACCATCGAAAGAACCTGTAGAAGTAATCAAATTCATATTTAATTTCATGATAAAGCATAGGAGTACAAAAATTCCATGTTTTAACTATCCCTTCTTACTCCCCTCTGTCCATCCATAATAAGAAGGGGGTTATAAGTATCCTAATTCAAAAATACCATAACAATTATCTAGTTAATAGTATGAATTCTCAATCAATATTCATTTTAACGGCGCTTGTATTCTCTTTTCTAGTCTTTTCCGCACTTGGATTATCCACCATACTAACGCCAACTACTACTTATGCACAGGAAACTGATGATAGTGAAACCAGTACCGAACAAGATATTGGACAGAAGAATGTCTGCAGTGGCTGGACCATATGTGTAAATGAAGGGACCAATAGCGAAGAGGCATCTATAGCAGAGGATACGCAAACATTACTCGCTACACCAAACTAAACGTGAAGCAATTCCTTTCCCTCCTTCTGAAAGCTATCATGACCTATTAGCTAGCGATCTATTACACCTTAATATTTGCTGAAAGATATATCAATCAAACATACCGAAGTACCTATGCCGTCCTCTGAAAAACTTTAGAATTCACTTCTCAACTAATAAGCTACAATGCTAGGTCAAGATTGAGATTACCTGTCCAAGAGAATTAGACTAGTCGGCGTTTTTTAATGAATGCTCTAAGGACCTTCTCTTACGTAGATAATTCTCAGATAAGGACTTTATTACAATCGCTCCTACCAATCCATAAAACATATTGAAAGGAAGGGCTCCGAATGTTATCTTGTTTGCCATTTCTAATAGTTTACTATTGTCGATTGACGCAATTGGACCTGTCGGTACTTGCTGCGATATAGGTTGAATTTCAATTGAGCTTATCAAGGGAAGAACCATCCAGAATGTGATAGGAAGAAACAATATTGACCATAACGCCAACCCGAATACTAATCCGTAGACAGGTGCATACTGAAATATTGAACCTTTTCTGAGGTAAGCAAAAGGCAGCGCCATGATAATTCCGAGAATACTTCCACAAATGAGATGTAATGACAATCCAATCGCAATCATATTAACAGAATAGACTTGCGAGCCTGTAATCGCAGCCACAAGTACCATATAGAAAGTGCCAAGTGGTACTGCAGTTACCTTTTCCACCATTAATATTAGACCACTAATAGCCAAGGACGATACCAATCCTCCAACTAGTCCAAATCCTAATATGGTGAATCGAGTTGTGAGGTTTCGCTGCGGCTCAGTTATATCGTCCAGTTGCCTCATTTCATCCAAGATCCTAGTTCGTATGATTGTGTATTCAATAGTGCTTACACAGATATATGACACACTGCGATATTTTTACCTTTTAGGTTATTTATCTAGACATTTATAGCGTGGTATGGAGGAAGATTATAATACTTATATATAATGATTGAATTAATCATATTTATTACATGCCTTATCGTAAATATAGACTTGTTGATGGTCTGCTTAATTGATCAAGTTTTTGAGCCTGTCTTTTCCTACCTTTGTTCGTATCTTCTTAAAAGCCCAAGAAAAATGAAAACCCCCTAACTAGGAAGTGAATGTGGATATTTCTAGCATTCCGCTCAGGACTTAGAGTCTGAGCTGCAAGATTAGTTCCTTCCACGAAATATTTTTTTGGTTCTTTCATGGAATCCTCTCAAATGAGTTTTTTTAGACCGACTGCAAATTGAAATAAATGCTTTAGATATAATACTACAGAAATTGTTACATATGATATCAGTTAAAATATAATAGATCCACACCGGATGCCAACTACAGATATTAGAAGTAACAGTAATGAAAACAGACCGTTGCGAAGAATCCTTCTCGTAGATGATGAGGTAGATGTGATTTCTGTCTTCAAAATGATACTAGAGATGAATGGCTATGAAGTTGACGCATATACCGATCCCACATCAGCATTAGATGATTTTAAACCGAATTTCTATGGTTTACTATTGTTAGACATTCGAATGCCCACAATAAACGGTTTTGAATTATATAGAAAAATGAGAAACATTGATGACAAGGTACCAGTATGCTTTATTACCGCATTTGAAGATTATCGAGAAGAGTTTAAGGAATCATTTCCTATGTTAGACGAATTCAAATATTTTATAAGAAAACCAAAAGCAATAGAAGATTTAGTAAATCATGTCGCTACTATTCTTAAGTAGATTGAGACGCATGAAAATATAGAAATTATTGAGAAAATGTATCATGAAGAAAAGATGTACAAGTAAGGGTGACAGGAGAGGATCATGAGCTTTGTTGCTGTTTTGGCCGTATTTCGGGTCATTGTGGTAAGATATGAGAGTGTGGGCCCAATCTTGGGCTTCACTTGCTAGCGAAGTTCTTAACCAAAGATATCAGTAGATCGCTGGTTACAAAGACGATTGAGTTCCCCCGCCATAATGGGTCGGGGCATGAACACCCAAATAGATACAGGTCAATATTTCTATGACTACTGCATTCTTGTTAGCGCCTTTTGTTTTGCTGAGTTCAAATCTTCCTTTATAGTGTTAATAATTTTATCGCGCTCATCCTTGAGATTCTGTCTGACTGTACTAAACATTTTTTCCATAATTTCATTCATAGAGTCAACGCTAGCCAATAGAATTTCCGCTGCACCTGTAGCGACTCTCCTATTTTTATACCTTCTCATAACGAGTATATGTCAAAACTAAAAAATCTTACCTACGTATGCATTTCTTATCCGACCTATGTACCTTTAACTTGGGATTTGCTAAATACCCATGTTAGAAGCCAATGGATCTCTTGATAACACTCGGAACACAATTTCATTTCGTTTGTGTGCTGACAAGAATAGGTTTCAACTGAATCGGCGACACAACGACTACATTTAGTCATATAGATTCATTTTACCACGATGTTGAAGTCTTTTCATAACGTATGGTCAATCGTTAGAAAGTGAACAAGAAAATCTATTGATTCTCAATTCGAGTACCTTATAGATAGTATCATATATTTTGTCTGCCTCCTCATCCGCTGTCATTTTGTGAGAATCATCAAAGAAAGATGTCTGCTGCTTAAACCACACCTACATACCCTCCTCATTTCATTACCAACTTTTATTGGCATCGATCCCTTGTCCTCTATCTTTTCTTTAGTGGCCTCGCCATAAATACAAAAATAATACTAATAATGTAATATAAATCTGCTAGCATCAGAATATTGATCCCGCAATGAACCTAGGAGACTGCAGGAGTGACTTGAAGGCAGCAAAGGATAAGGTCATTGACAACAATATTTTAATCGAGTGATCACATCAGAGATAGATCCAGTTAAGATCATAAAAATTGGTGTTAAATGAATAAAATAAGAAATGAACACTCAGCCTTAAATTTCCTTGATACTTTTTCATCTCAGACAATTTACGTCATCAAATAACAGATTAAAAGCATACCTAACTATTAACAAGGGGCGCAAAAACCAGCTTTAATTAAGGTTAAAACAGGCCTATAG
>JAATVT010000077.1 GCA_014523685.1 Nitrososphaerales archaeon TH5893 | reverse complement strand
TATAAATGAAAGGGAGCAACCGCTATTACAGACAAGCGGGTTCCGGGTTGTCAAAACTACTAGAACCCAATTCAATTCCAAAAGAATCTCTTGTCAATTACTATGGCATTATTAACATGAAAACCACTTCTCCCAAATACAAAAAAATAATTTTCCGAAAGTTATTTGGTTGTTGCCTTTTAATCTTATAATTATGCATGGTGCTTGTTTGATTCTTCTATACTGACCAGCTGCCCCTTCATCCCTATCTGCCCTATGAATGTTAATGGGATATAACGCAATCACACTCTTGGACATAAAGATCCCTATCATTCCAATGTGTCCTGTAGAATAAACATCAAATACGGAACCACAATCTGGGACGAGAACGACCAAGGGTTACCTTTTATCTAATATCTACCTTGATGGACTTAATTCGGCACACGGCTATCAATAAGATCGATAAAAAAATGTTTGGTTTAATATCTGCCAGAGAAGTAACGATCTAAAGAACAGGATCGCAAAACAAATCCGTGCCTTGCACATATGATTTAGACCATAAAATCGTAATTTGATCAAAAGCCGCAAGTTCATTTACGTTTTCCTAGTAATATGTAGCAATACAAACGCACTAGTTTTTGATTCCGTTATATTTGATAGGAGTTAATTATGGCATTAACCATCTGAATTTACATATATACATACCAACTATGCATTTTCTATAATATGGAATTTTACACTAACATTACTTTTACAATAAACTTAGCAACCATAGCATTGCTAGCTTTTGCGTCAGCGTATATTAGTACTATACTGCCACAGGCATATGCCCTGAATTATGACAACTATGGTGAAGATGATGATTTTGGTGAAGAAAATATTGATCAAACCCTTCAACAAGACGATATTAGTAATACACCACAATCATCATCTGATATGCCGAAAGCGGGATGTGATATGGATACATTTGAAAGCCCTGAAGAGTTCCCATCGTGTCGTGATGATGGTAATTAAAAAATAATTAGTAGTAAGCGTAGAAGACGACTACTTCACCGCATCTATTTTTCTTCTTTTCTGGAAGTAACATCATGCTTTCCATATACAGCCCTGTCAACCGCACTTACTATCCACCATTAGAGGACTTTTGGCCATTAAAGCAATAACCATAATAAGATCCTAAGGCAAAAACAGAAAACCAATGGTCTTTGGCCCTTTTAGATAATATGGTTTTTTCAATCTGAATACTGACTGTATAAATTAGCAACGGTTATTCAGGCCACAATTATCAAGTCCTGGCATACCAGCCACCAACATTGCTTACTATTCCAACCATTGAATATGCTATGTACACGATAAAAAGCCTGCAATCTTTCTTATCGTGGTTCTGTGAAAAGTAGACAGTACAGGGATTAGGATAGCTAAGATTCAATCCAGATTTTTTTGCTTTCTAATTAAATGACAGGCTATTCAATTCAAAGTAAAATAAATTGAATTACTTTAATAATGATAAAAAAATTATGAATGGCAATTAGCCGCCAGCGGTATAGTTCTCATCTTCCAGTGGCATAGTCATATTGTCGCCCATGGAAGTTATATTTTCATCCATTGTCATGGTCATATTTTCTCCGCCAGACATATTCTGGGCTAGAGCTGGGGCAACTTCAGATAAACCGAATCCCGCTGCAACAATTGCGAATGCTACTAAAAGCGTTTTTGTGTTCATTCCTTGTCATAGAAAATCAAGGTTATAAGAAGCTACCTTATGGGATTTTCATATTCATGCAACCAGGAAATTGAAGAATCAAAGGATTAAGGAATATAAGCACACTATTTTCAGTCAATGTTACAATGATTTAGCTAAATTAAAATATATTATCCTTAACTATATTGGACAACAATAATTAATTGCCAAGCACTTGTTATTGGAAGTGATAAAACAAGGAGCCCTAGACGCGATTTGGACGCGTGACCTAAGGTTTACGAAACCTTCGCTCTGCCAGACTGAGCTACTAGGGCAAGACCTCCTAACTTCGCAATATATAAAATTTTAAAGAACTTTATTTAACCTTTCATGAACCAAATAGGAATGGAATCGGTAACCCGGCACATGCTAGAAAATCCTAAAAAAATAGTACAGAATTAATACTTCCATATTTGTTACTTCGTCTGTGAAGATATCAATCTCTGGCATCAGAGGCATTTACGGTGATGATGATCTGAGCCTGCCTGAGATCGTTAAATTTAGCAGATCGTTTGCGCAATCCTTGGTAGACTCTACTGAAAAATGCGTAATTGGAAGAGACACAAGGCCGTCGAGCATGGCTATTGCCAAGATTGTAACAGCAACTCTTATGCAGGAGGGAGTTGAAGTCTATGACCTAAATATTTCACCAACACCTATGATATTTCGCGAATCGCGAAAATATCAAGCTGGTTGTGTAGTAACAGCATCCCACAATCCCCTTGATTGGAATGGGCTCAAGTTCATTTTAGAAGGGAGAGGAATTTTTGAGGATGAACTACAAACCATAATACGTAACATGGTTCCAGCTTCGAGAAAGCAAAATTATGGTTATGGGGAATCTTTTCAGATTGTCTCAAATTATGTAGATGAAGTCGCGAACGTAGCAAGAACATCAAAAAGCTCGACTCAATCCGTTAGGGCAGGCCTCGACCCAGGAGGAGGAGCAGCTTGTGGATATATCAATAGACTATTCAAGAAACTCGGTCATAAATTTCAGAGCATAAACGACATCTATGGGATGTCTTCAAGGGGCACAGATCCCACGGTTGATGATTTGAAGGACTTGGCAGGACTAGTCGTCAATAATGAACTTGACTTTGGATTTGCGTTAGACCAAGACGGAGACAGACTTGTCGTCGTGGACAAATACGGTAAGAAATTATCTCCTGATACGACTCTGTTGCTCTGCGTGGCTAGCGCGCTCAACCTTGGAATGAAAAAGTTTGTCACGAGCATAGATACAAGCGTCTCGATAGAGAAATTCGCCAAGCTCTATGGCCCTGCTTCAGTCAAGTTTGATTCTTCAAAAGTCGGCGAATCCAACGTAGTTAGCACGATGTTAAAGGTGGATGCAGATGCAGGGGGGGAAGGAAGCAGCGCCGGATTCATCATGCCAAAATTTAATCTGTGTAGGGACGGATTCCTTGCAAGTGCAATAATTGCATCACTCGATGCGATGACGATAGATGAATGTATGAAATTTTCAGGTCAGTACTCACAAATAAGAACTAAAATTTCCTTACCATCTTTTTTGCATGACAAGCTTATAGAAAAAATATCTAATATCCTGGAGAGAGAATCATCTAAGATTCTGACCATAGATGGTATTAAAGCAATAATAGATGATGATTCGTGGATTCTCGTGAGAGGTTCAAACACAGAACATGCCGTTAGAATTTCGGTCGAATCAAGAGGACCCATGGTACAGACACTTTATGATAAAGTAATTGCCCAGGTCAGATCGGTATATGAAACGCTTAAGTGAAAAGGAAATCATAGACCTCTTTGTTTCTAAATTCAGGAATCCTAATCTGACCCAGACCACTAATTACATACTTAGGCAATATTGCACAGCAACGCGAATAGGGACCGATGATGTATCAATTATGTCCCTAGAGAGGAGACTGAAGAAGGGGGTCAAACTCGTTTTCAAATGTGACATGCTTGTAGAAAGTACTGATGTTCCTTCCGGTATGAAACCTTGGCAGATAGCAAGGAAGAGTATTGTGTCATGTGTGAGCGATTTCTCAGCAAAGGGCATTAAACCAATCTATACCTCATTACTTTCGTTAGGGATCCCTGAGAGATATTCAAAAGGTGAAATTTTAGAATTGCTGAGGGGATTCGAGATATCCTCAAGAGAATTTGGGATAAACTTCGTTGGAGGAGACACAAATGAATCTAATGAATTGATAATAGATTGTAGTATGATAGGGTTTTCCGATAAAGGCAGTATTCCATCTAGAAACGGAGCAGGGCCAGGCGACTTGATTGTTGTTTCAGGAGAATTTGGATACTCGGCAGCAGGTTTGAAGATTCTTATTGAGGGTGCAAAAGCTGGGAGAAATTTCAAGCACAGAGCGATTACTTCAGTCTTTAGACCTAATCCTCAACAAAAGTTTGGGATATCTCTGGCAAGGTATTTTTCTTCTTCAATAGATTCTAGCGATGGCCTCGCTACATCGCTTTACGAGTTAGCAGCACAAAGCAAGGTTAATTTTTTCATAACCAAGATACCAACTGTGAAAGCAGTAGAATTTTTTGCGAAAAATAATAATTTCGTGGATTCTGATGAGTTTGTTTTCTATGGAGGGGAAGAGTTTCATATAGTGGCAACAGTTCCATCGCGAAATATGAAAAGGGTGGAATCGTTGGTGAAAAAGCTCAAGTTAAAAATGATTGTGGTAGGCAAGGTGACAAAAGGTAATGGTAAGGTTTTCGTTCAGCGATCCAAAGATAAGAAGAATGGCTTCGAACTCCTTGATAATAGAGGTTATCTTCATCTAATCGACAAACATGGGAAATGGCAGTAAACAAGTATCAAAGTTAATATGTAGTCCTTAACAAACCAATTATAATTCGTGAATGTCAAGCATTGAGGATGTCACGCAGCACAAGTGGGGAGTCGCCCATATTTTTAGCAGTTATAATAACACTCTTGTTCACATTACTGATATCAGTGGAGCTGAAACAGTCTCATTCAGCTCTGGCGGAAGACATGTAACAGCGGACAGGTACGAATCATCTCCCTATGCAGCTATGAAATCTGCGGTCGCAGCTGCAGATGTCGCAAAATCAAAGGGTATTACTGCACTACATATTCGAGTGCGGGCTGTTGGTGGAGTGGGACCAAGAATTCCAGGCCCAGGAGCGCAAGCCGCAATAAGGGCACTAGCTAGAGCTGGATTCAGAATCGGGAGAATTGACGATGTTACGCCTGTTCCTCATGATACCACCAGGAAACCTGGAGGTAGGAGAGGAAGAAGAGTCTAGTCGTTAGATATCGCTATATTGTCTTGCATAAGGTTTCTTGATTGTAGTGGATGGTATCTGAATTGCTGCAAAGCACTCATTGTTACTTCTCAGCTCGATCATATGTCCTTGAAATTGTACCTGAATTTTTAGAGGAAATCATTTCAGAATATCTTAGAGAAACAGTATCAGCAGCTCTTGAATGGAGTCATGAAGAAGTAGTATTCAGAAAACCGAAGGAGAACGAGGGTCAACTGCTGAACCCAGCAATTAGATTGTAAGTATGTCGAGTCTGCAGACTTAAACTTGTTATTTCTTTTTGTAATTTCTCACTGGGGTTCCCGTAGAAATCAAATCTACTTATTCTAGAGACTATTGAAAGTCTTTGGAAGTATTGTTTGCGATGGAACGGCGACATGTGTGCAAGTATAGCCTATGAATTTATGTTTGTTCATTTACAATACACTTTGACTCATCTTTTTCAAGATAATACATGCAATTTATTGTATCTGGTTCGTTGGCTTCCACTACTCTACTTATATCCTGTACAAGTTTCTCGAATTCTTCTAATTTTTCCTTCTTCTATAGTGAATTCTGCTCTAAACTGTGTCTGATCGTTTCTAATGCTCTCCCCCATCTCGATTAGATTGGTAGCGCGGCTACTGGGTTTAAAAACTCCAAAATGCGAATCGATAAAGTTAGGACTGAGACTTCGCTAATTCCCTATTATACTAGAAACTGTATTCAATATTTGTTTGGACGATGCGGGCTTACGTATCAACCCATCTATTTTTGGCTTAGGAAGAACCCTTGCAAACTCTTTATCATCTATCTCGAATGCTGTCATAAGCAAGATCTTGACTTTTGGATTTATTTTCCTAGCTTCTCTCACAAATTCAAACCCATTCATAGTAGGCATCCTAATATCAGATATTATAATGGAATAGTCTTTGTGATTTATTCTAAAGTGTTCTAATGCCAACAATGGATCTGTAAATGCAAAAACATTCTTAAAAACATCTTTTTGCAGAATTTGCTTAACTAAAGTAGCAAGGTCAAAATCGTCGTCTAGTACTAGGACCTTCGGTTCATATTGCCTGATGTTGCGATTCTTGTTAGGCAAAGGTTAACCATCACTTCCTGGTTAGTCTACTCCTCGTGCAGGCGAATCGCCGTATCATCATTAATATATGATTCAGTCCACTATTTAATCTCTCGTTGTCAACGTAATAACTATGAACGTTATGCCTGAAATTGAGAAATTATTTTGAGAATCAGTCAGTAATAAAGGTAATAATTCTTGTCACTGTGCGTTTTCCGATATTATGTCCTGACTATGAGAATCAAGCAACAATGCTTATTGTTCTGACTTGATTGTATTTCAAATTCTTTTTGGGTCATGTGAACAATACCCTTCCATATTCCGGTTGCCATGCTTATACGATTTAAGATTGTTTTGGTTAGATTATTGTGGCTAAATTATGGTACATTAATGTAACTTATGGCATGTTATTCTCATTTAGTTTATGAGGTCATATAACTGATTAAACCTGGATTTGTGAGGTTATTTTTCCTTGTTTGGATCTTCTTCATTTACCTTCTTAAGCTTGTCTGAGAAGGAAACCAATTTGCCATGATCTTCTATTTTTATAGTTGTATCTACCCTTACGCTTATCCCGATTGATCGGAAAAGCATGAGCAACTCTCCCCCAGATATTCTTTGTTGAATTTCACCTGACTTGATCAAGTCCGCTAACCTCTTAACAATCGCGCGTGTCTGAGCTGGAAACTGAGATTCTGCAAGCTTCAGCGCTTCTTCTCCTCTGTCATAAAGAAAGTCAGATACAATTTGTTCATCAGTTCTAGTTCGACGCTTCTGCTCGTCTTCTTTTTGTATGGCCTTTGACTTTTCCAAGGCTGCTTTTTTCCAAAGTTCTTTCATTTTTCGGGCCTTGATTAATGCAATATCAGGGTCGTCCTTTTGATCATGTTCTTTCGAAGGCACTAACCTTTGATCACTCCCAATGGAACCAGTCTTGCGACCTTCGTTGCTATTCCTAAAGAATGAGATACGTCCACAACGGCGTCCACATCCTTATATGCATCAGGCGCTTCTTCTACTAGGCCATTTTTAGTTAAGGATTTTATATAGATTCCCTTCTTCTCCAATGAACTTCTCACCTCGTCCACAGAATGAGCTCGTTTTGCAGCCGATCTCGACATAGTCCTTCCGGCGCCATGAGCTGTGGATCCAAAGCTCAGGTCGGATGACTTCTTGTTACCTAGGAGTACCCAACTGGCGGTCCCCATAGATCCTGGGATGATGACTGGCTGCCCAATACCATTATACTTGGCCGGCAATTGTTGTTCTTCTAGAAAGGACCGAGTGGCACCCTTCCTGTGTATTACCAAATCACGCATCCCTTCGCCGTCAATCCTGTGACGTTCGACTTTGGCAATATTGTGAGAGACATCATAAACTAGTTGCATATTTAGTGTATGTTCGTTCATTCCGAATATCCTTTCAAATGCCTTTCTAGTCCAATGCGTTATCATCTGCCTATTGCACCAAGCAAAATTCAAAGCACAAGACATAGCCTTACAATAGTCTTCACCCTCTGGCGAATCATTTGGTACGCATGCGAGCTCTCGGTCTGCAAGCTTGAAACCATATCTTTTCAAAGCTAGTTCTGAAATGCGCAAATAGTCGCTGCAAACCTGATGTCCAAAACCGCGTGAGCCACAGTGAATCATTATTGTCACTTGCCCCTCGTTATGGAGGCCCATAGATTCTGCTGCCTTTTTGTCATATATTCTGTCCACCCTCTGAACTTCAAGAAAGTGATTGCCTGAGCCTAAACTGCCCAACTGGATAGCACCTCTTTTTCGCGCAATATCCGAAACCCTAGTTGGGTCGGCCCCCTCCATCTTGCCTTCTTCTTCACAAACCTCGATATCTTGCTCCCGACCATATCCGTGTTCGATTGCCCAGTTTGTACCCTCCACCAACAATTCGTCTAGCTCCGACCTAGTCAGTTTAAAAGCTCCTTCACTTCCTACCCCAGTGGGAACAGATTTGAATAGTTCATTTACTAGACCCTTTAATTTGGGTCTCAGTTCAGGTTCCCGCAAATCTGTTCTGATCAATCTTACACCACAATTAATATCATAACCCACTCCGCCTGGGCTAACAACACCATCCCTGAAATCAGTAGCCGCAACTCCTCCGACTGGGAAACCATATCCTTCATGACCGTCGGGAAGAACTACAACATGTTTAACCACGCCAGGTAGGGTCGCAACATTCGCTGCCTGATCAATAGTTCTATCTGTTATCATCTTTGAGATAAGATTATCATTTGCATAGATAGTAACAGGAACGTTCATCCCCTTGGATTCATTTTTTTCGATTTGAAATACAAAGTCGCTAATTTTCCTTATACGATGGCTACCGCTTTTGGTCAACAATTCACTCATATTTGTGTCCTAATTACACTCATGGTATCATGTACGAGCTTATAAATACGAATCCAATACGAAGATAGAAATTAGAAAATACGCGCTCTGATTCATCCGACTTTATTGATCTAATAGATCACACATAGAGGTTTCCGAGGCAAGGAATGATTAACGTTATCAGAGCTTATACGATTCTCGCTCATGACCATTAGACACTGGATTTTGGTCGTATTTCTGCTTGATTTATAAACGGACCTCCAATTCCAAGCAAGTTTCTCGACATTGAGGCGTATGAACTGACGCTCACGATAAACCGAGACCCACGTATCAGGCAAGATTTATTTTTCTAATATAATCTGTTTGTGTCATATAATGCCCATACTCCCTATAGATTCCGGACGTTACGGAAGCAAGGAAATTAGAGGAATATTCGAAGAGGAACGGCGACTACTCTACGAAATTGAATTTGAAGCGACCGTTGCGTCCGCACAGGGTCAAATTGGAGTGATTCCTTCTTATGCTTCAAAAGAAATTGTAAAAATTGCCAGATCTCACGCTGTCAGTTTGAATAGGGTCAAGGAATTGGAATCGATCAGCGACCATGACACAGCGGCGTTAGTAGAAGCCCTGGGTGAAAAATGCTCTTCAAGAACAAAGCCATGGATCCATTATGGGTTGACGAGTAGTGACGTAGTTGATACCAGTACCTCAATGCAAATAAGGGATGTGTTTACGATTATCGAACCCAAAGTCTCGCGTCTAGCTACAATTTTGATTAATAGAGCAACAGCATATAGGACACTACCAGCGGTCGGAAGAACACACGGTCAACACGCGAGTATAATTGCGTTTGGGCTTAAGTTTGCCGTATGGGCTGTGGAAATGGCTAAGCATATTGAGAGGATGGAAGAAAGCAAGAAGCGAATTTTGCGATGTAAAACACTAGGTGTTGTGGGAACAGGTTCATTAATGGGGGAAAGTGCGTTGACCGTACAGGAATTAGTGGCAGAAAAACTGGGCCTTGCTCCGATTGAGGCAGCTACACAAGTAATCCCACGAGAAGGATACGCAGAAATGCAATTTTTGATTGCTTTATTGGGTTCAACTCTTGACAAGATTGCCATTGAAATAAGAAATTTGCAAAGAACAGAGCTGGCCGAAGTTACAGAACCTTTCAGACAAGGACAAATAGGCAGCAGTGCAGTGCCTGTGAAGCGGAATCCAATTAAGAGCGAAAGAGTATCCTCTATTGCAAGAATATTACGCTCTTTGGTAGGCGTAAGTATGGAAAATATTTCATTATGGCATGAGAGGGACCTTTCAAATTCGGCTAATGAAAGGTTTACCATCCCTATGAGCGCCATACTAGTAGACGAAATGTTGAACTTGACTACCAAAGTTATTTCAGAGCTACAGATAAACAAGGACAGAATCACCTCAAACATAGGCATCACAAAGGGTCAGATTTACTCGGAATTTGTTCTTGAGGCGTTATTGAAAAAAGGAATTCCTAGAACTATGGCTTACAAGGAAATTCAAAGAGTAGCATTCATCGCGCTTCAAAATGGAAAAAATTTTTTAGAGGTCTTGATTGAAGATCCCTGGGTAGCGAAGAGGTTGAGAGACGACGAATTACGTATTTTAATTGATCCTAAGATCCATTTAGCTGCGTCGTCAAGAATTATCGATAAAGCAGCCAGTTTGGTAAAAGAAACTAACCGAAAATTTACTCCCAGTTAGATTTAAGCTAAATTACAGAACTGAGTATTCCCACAATAACTTGTATCCCTTAGACTTTGGTCCAATTCCCATACTTTGAAAGCGAATTCGCCGCTTCGAACTTGATCCGAAAATTATCGTGATTCCATATTAAGCTTGCAAAAATTCTTGTGAATCAAAGAACTGTACTGGAGAGCCTTCTTTCTTTGCATCGCAGCTTGGACAGGTACATTTATTGAAACCGCTACTTGTCGCAGGATATGCTTTCGTACTAAGTCATTGGGACCAGTTATCTTCTGCTCAATTGGAATATTTTTTGCTAAGGAGATAAATTCAGGTGTGAGGAACGGTTGTAATAAATTGACCCCCAATTCTTTTAATATGCAGTCTATTTCTTGCATGAGTACAAACTCATTTTCAAGCTTCTTATCCGTGAGCTTCATGAGCTCCTGACTGCCTTGGGTGTATGCTAATCTGAATCTATCATAACCGCAGAAAAGTTCGTCGCAGCCATTTGCTGTTAGAACAGTTCTGAACCCGTTAGCACGAGCAAATCTACCAATATAGTAAAATCCAATACAATTTTCAATATGTGAGGTAACGTTGCATTTAATTTTGTTAAATATCTGATTTGCATTTTCCTTAAAGAATTCGATATCTAACTCCAATACCTTGTGCGGTAAATTCATCCTACTCGCGATATCTTTGGAGAAGGAAATATCAAATGATTCCGAAAAGCCTACAGTTAGCAAAGTTACGTCTACTCCTATATCCTTACATATCTTTGCAAGTAACGAGCTATCTAACCCCCCAGAAAAAGCGACCGCAAGAGTAGTTTCATTTCCTATAGCATACTCCACAGCCGTAAAAAGTGCCTTTAATAGGTCTTCCAGCAAGACAATACTTACTTCCAATAATTACCCTATTCTATAAAATTCTTATAGGACCGAAAACCGGGATGGGGACTGCGTATATTTGAATGAGGCACCCAAAATCAGATGCTTAAAAATATGGATCTGAATCGACTAGTCCACTAATTCAGGAAACATCAAATTCTCTGGAATAAGAGCAATCAGATGTTGAAGGAAACATCCATTAGAGCTAGCTTTTGGAGCAAATAACAATTTATATGTGTTAGTACTTTTGTTGGTAGGAAATTTTATGGAGGGGGTTGTTACAGATAGTGATCTAAGATATATCGATCGAAGGGGCAATCTCCTACGAAACAGGGCAGAATTTTCTACATCAAATATCCTAACTTTTCTGGGACACAATTATGATTACAATGTAAGACTAAATCTTAATGAGTCCAATTTTGTTTATATAGACTTTAAGATCGACGATAAGTACATCGAAGTAATAGATCCTGAATCTGACCTAGAAAAGTTCAAAATGATAAAGAAAAATTTCCCAGAGCTTAAGATCCTCGGAATTGGACAATCAAACTACGTGGCCATGATGAACGAATTGGAATCATTTTTTTCGTTCGACTCCGCGTCGAATCAAGTAGGTTCTATCTTCATTGAGGACCCGTCCCTGGCTTTTGATTACGCACATATTTTACCACTAGTAGAAAAGTGCTCGATATTACATGGACATACCTCTACTGTTATGTTTGAAATAATTGGGAACATGGAAAACAACTTAGTGATAGACTTTGGAGTGGCTAAGAAAATTATCAAGGATACACTGAATGTGCTGGACCATAAATTCTTCATCAACAAAAAGTACCTTGAGAAGGAGGATGATGTTCACTACCTTATAGTTTTTGAAGGTCCAAAAGGATACTTTAAATTGCAGGTACCGAAGTCTACAACCTTTCTCTTGCCCGGCGAAGCGACTGTAGAAAATATTTCCTCCCAGATAATTAAGCTAGTAGCGCCAAAAATGCCTTCAAACATTGAAGCCCTTGGTGTATATATTTATGAGGGAGTAAATAAGGGTGCACATATCATCGCGAAAACGAAACCTACCGCAGTATGAAAGAGTCGAAGGCATTAGTAATGCTTTCCGGTGGCTTGGATTCTGCCACCTGTCTCTATTGGGCGAAGGAAAAATTTACGCAAGTCTACGCTATCACTTTTGATTACTATGACAGAATCGAGAACGAAAAAAAAGCTACCCTTGCGTTAGCTAAGAATGCAAGCACTTTGGAACTGTTCAGGATTAACATCCCGTTTATTAAAGAATCTTCAGATTTTGACGGGGGGAGGTATACACCTCTTACAAATGACAAGAGATGGTCATCATATATTCCTGCAAGAAATCTAATCTTTTATTCTATTGCTGCCCATTATGCAGAATTACTTGATATCAAATGGATTATAGGTGGTCATAATAAGGATGACAGTTTGTTTTTTAAAGACTCGACAGCATCTTTTATAAAAGACATGAACTCGTTAATTAATCAAGGTTGCTTATACTGCGATGGCAAACCCTACACGATAGTGGCTCCCTTGGCGGATTTGGATAGAATAGGGATTATAAATCTAGCAATAAAATTAAAGGTACCACTCGATTTGACTTGGAGCTGCCATCATGCTGGCGAAACACATTGTGGAAGATGTTATGCATGTGAAAGTAGATCTGAAGCGTTTAGATCTTTACAGTTAACGGATCCTGCAATTAGTACAACCATCGATAAATAATCCCAGATTAATTCATTTCAGATCCACTAGGTTAAGAAAACGGGGTACATATCTGATTTTGTTGGCGTACTAATATACCTGGTCGCCACTGTATATGTTCAATAATGCCCACGGTTTAGGACCTTGATAGACGAGATCATAACTGAGTTAGGCCTTACGAGAGTATATGAGACTGGCTGACTTATCAAATGATACTAGGATCCGTATGAGGTCATTTAATAAGCCTGGAAAAAGATTTCAATCAAAAAAAATTTTGACTAGAGGAATATTGATGTAGGAGTAAATTGATAGCTAAGGATGTCTCAACTATTTTGATCATCGATCGAAGTTTTATTATGTTATCCATGTAGGGTCTCGCTGTATTGGCATTCTTACTCCATATATGGGAACATATTTTCAACCAAACGGTGGCATTATACCGGGGGATGTCGCTTCTGGGTTAGGCGTTAAATTGGGCGAAATCGTTTGTTCCCCTTTTTCTTCATTAGGGGGTATCTGTTGAGTCGGTGATAATGGAGGGAGTTCTGCTTCTGTAGATTTCTCTGACGAGTTTACTTCCGGTTTTAACCCATCCAGCTTGATTGGTATCGAAATTTCGTTTGAAATTGTATCTGTCTTAGCAGAGTTGGTAAATGTGACATTTGCTATTAGGTCTTGGATTGATTTATCAGTCAGGGTGCTTTTCAGTTCCGCTTTTCCTGAGCTAAGAGCGGGAAATCCTGCTGGAAATGATGAAGTTTTTATCAAAGTTCCATTTGGGTTATACAATTTCATTACTGCGTTTATTGTTTGACCTGTTGTGGATGCGTTTTGAACATTATAATATAGAGATACCTTGAGTTGGTTGCCTTGTGCTGTTGTCAAGGGCAGAAAAGTTGAATTTTCTAATGAAATGAGGATCTCTTCCCCATGGGCTGCAAACGCCTGGTTAGATAACATCAAAGCTGGAATGACATGCATTATTGGTGACTCAGTAGTCTGACTTTCTTGAAACATTGATCCCACCAGCATAGACAATATGAAGGATATTGAAAACAACGTGGTTTGATGCAAGGCATTATTGGCGCAATTATCGCTAGCCATCCTGGAACTTAGAGTATTTTTGGTAATGATTATCTAAATTACACGATTTATTTAATTTGACATTTCCAATAATAGTATTGAATACGCAGATACACTCCCTGAAATACAATCTCCTAATTACAGAAAAGGCATTTTAAAGCCGTTAACACGAACAAGCAGCAGGTATTCCCAGAGGAGGAATCAAGATATGAACTAGAGTTAACCTGCGATTATGAGTATCTTAGTAGAGAACAACTGTGGCTCAGGGGCAAAAAAGAAAGATCAGATTAGCCAATGAACCGGATATGATTTTATTCTTCCAATAATCGGGTTTACTCACACATAGAAAAGGTTATCCTCTACCGACAATGAAAATGTTTTAGCTGAATCAGGTTTGGTATTGCTACGTATTCCGTAACACCTAAGCAGATTAAGTACAAGACAAAAAAACCTTTAATATTACGGCCACAGCCTTTATTGATATGCGAGCCAATACCGAGGACTATGTCTTGGCGATCTGTATATCATGGATGTTGATGGTGGGTTTTTTCATAGCAATAACTAGAGAAATAATGTTACTGATTGGGTTAGTATTTCCTTTGCTTATTTTGCTATTGCAGAGAGGTAGACGGGAAAGAAAACATTTGGAGGTTTTATAGCTTAAAAAGAACACATTCTATGGCCAGACGAGGAATGCGCAGTTAGATTGGCCGCTCTACAAAACTAGAAATGATATCAAATCTTAACAGACAATACTAGTCAGCCTTCCAAATGCATTCAAGACTTTATTAATATGCGTTGAGCTCATGTATTAATAGACTCATGTTGTCGGCGCTATATTATGCGATTAAATTTTTATGCTTCAAGATAAACCAAGAATGAGGGAATGTCTTGTTTGACAGAAAAACGATCTTGAAAAGATATCCAAAAAATCCAATTCTCCTACCAAACAAAGATTGCTGGTGGGAATCCAAAGCAGTTTTTAACTGCGCAATTAGTTACGATGGGGAAATCATCCATATGCTCTATAGGGCCATAGGTGAATATGAGAAT
>JAATVT010000076.1 GCA_014523685.1 Nitrososphaerales archaeon TH5893 | reverse complement strand
GGAGATTGGAATGCTGTCGCATCTACAAACCATTTTCCTGTTTTTGCATCCATTAGTAGTTTAATCTTGGTCATACCTCCATCTGAGGATTTAGCTGTGTAGATACTGTATACACCGAACTTCCCAGAGGGGCCTATAAATACAGTTTCGCCGTAATCATTGGTCTTCACAACCCGTTCCAATCCTCCATTTTCGAAACTAACAGTAACAGGCAGACCAGCCAATGATAATGGTACACTATCTGCATCCACAGCTTTCGCATTCAACATATATACACTAAATGATGGTCTTTGTTGCCATTCACTATGAATTAATGGAAGAAGATCTTTGCTTATTTCAGCGGCAATCGGTAATACTCCCTCGTAATTCTCATCAAGCCACATGTTCATGGCCTGTGTAAACTTCCCTTGGATAGTAGGTGTGTAACCTCCTGAATTCTTTGCTTCATCAACTAGAACTGTTAAGTAGGTCAATATCTTGGCTGTAGTAATTTGCGCAGTTTCCATATCCCCATTCGAGAAAACCTCATGTAGAATTGGTTTAAATTCGTTGATTCGTAATACAGCGAAATCTGCGTTTCTACCCAGAGGGTAACGTAGATCAGCACCACCTATCAATGTATTGCTGATTCCTCTCATGAGTAACCCATCTACATTTTCATCAGGAACGCCTGCGTTACGAATTCCGGTTAGCGAGAATTCTTGCGCCTGTGACAACGCGGCACTTTTCGCAAGTTCCTGATATCCCATAGCTTCATAAGAAATGCCTTGCCCCACTTGCTTGATATAAATATTCATATCTGGTTTTAGAATTTTTACATTCTCTAATGGATCTAGTTTATATTTCAACGTAAAACCGCTAGGAATACCTTCTGCTTCAAGCTTAGTCAGAGCGGTTCCTTGAGCCGGACCAAATCCAACGAAGTAGACACCTGGCTTGTCAATTCTGAAAGTGCTTTTCCCTAGCATGGTGTATGGATATTTATTCCAGCTTACTTGACTTAGTGGGACGTACCCCTTATCACCATCAGCTGGAAGTGTTATAACTTGTAGAGCTGTCAAGTCCTGAAAATCACCCAATATCGGTTTGATGAAGTAGGAAAATGAGTACACACCTGCCTTGGTAAATTCAACTTTAATGGCTCCAATTAGGTATTCTTCATTGAATGATTCATCTTCACCTTGCGGAGCATACGTGGCCGTGTTGTTCAGCGATGCTGCTGTAGTATTATCGTTGGTGGAGTTCGCACTCGTAGTTGCATTGTCGGTGGCAGGAGCTTGAGGCTCTACTGAAGTAGTAGGAGGAGCCTCTGACTTTACCCATGATACCGAACAAGCAGTGGGACAGAACGCCGGAAATATGAAAAAACCTTTTTCGTCTTGCAAATGGGGAACATCAGCTATATTAATGATTTTGTAGTCCCCAAGATTCTGTTCCGTATCTTCAGCGTATATCTCTGAAATCATGCTAAGAGAAAAAACTGCAAGGAGGAGAAACGATGGAACAAGTAGTGAAAATCGCATGTGAAAGAACGGAATAATCAAATATAAAAGCTGTCTAGGAACTTTGTTCTTACATTTGGACACATGTAGCTTCATGATTACTTATCAGTCACTCGAGGATGGTGCGCACATTATAAAGAAAATATATGCAGATATACCCCTAAATATGATCACTAGAGATCCGCCGCTTGTTCAATATTTCACTTGCTCCTTTTAGTGGACCGGCGTTGAAAACAATGGCATAAAACCAGTCAATAAAAGTACGTTGTCAAAGAGTGCAGCAATAATATTTATAATTTGAATGCTCGCTGAACCATTTGTATTATGACAAATAGCTCAAAGAAGGATAATGATTTGTCAAACATTTGGACCAAGCGATTTATAGCAGCAGCTATAATACAGGGTGCTATAATTGTAGTATTAACTGCATTCTTGATAGTGAGCCAAATGTCCTTTTTGAAACCTGAAATATCGAGGGTAATTGCATCTGGTGGAGCAGGGACATGGTTTACATTTGGTTACTTTATGTATATCGTTGTAGGGGTAATAGGAATAGCAGTCTCAGCAATCTTCTACCATTATACGGAGGAAGTTCTGAATAAACAATTATACTACCGCAAGAATAAAATTGCTAAAGGACTCGCATGGAGCCATTTTTTACTCATGAACATCGGAATAGTAGCTGCGGCTGGTCTGTTTATGTATGCGGGCTATGCTGGAGGATCTGCTATGCTTCCAGAAACTGTAGGTGGTAAAGGATTTGATGCAGGTCAAGTGCATGAAATTCTTGCACCATTTGTTGAACCGATCGCAGCTGCAGTTCTAGTACTTCTTATTGGGGTTACCTTAGGCGGAATAGGATTCTTATTCGTAAATTATCACAAGCTAAAATCTCCGACTTAAACTAAAAGTAACTGAACCCACTTACCAGCAAGGTTCAAATCCCACTGGGCCCACTGAATCTTCGGTTCAAAGTCTCTCAATAACAAATACAACTGTCTTTCTATTGTGCATATGTTAGTGAAAACGATGAGATAACCCTATCGCAGCCAAAGGCAATAGGATATTATAGGTGTAAAAATTGAGGTATACCAGAACTTTCTCTCTTAGTTTAATCGTTATGATTTCTCTTTTAACAGCCTGCACAGGAATAATAGAAGTTCCCACTCTATCACTCAAATACTTATTGCTTAATTTTGTCGGTGTTCTTGGTCCCGCCGGCCGCTACTTTATCTTTGCGTCCACCTTTATTTCATGCTTCATACTATACAATGCAGGACATTTCTCTTCTGCCATTCTAATTATTTCCTGCAACTGTTCCTTGTTCATATTTGGACTTTCGGCTTCAATTTCAAACTCAATTCCTTCGGTTATTGGTTCATCAGCTACGTCAAATGTCTTTGCAAAGTTGATATTACATTGCGTGTTTACACTTAGTTTGGAAAATCTTATTCCCTTGGATGATGCCAAAGTAACAAATGTAGCTATAAAACAAGATGTAATTCCTGCCACACAATATGCCATAGGTCCAAGTCTGTTTCCATCGCCACCAAGAAATGATGGAGAATCAATTTCAACCACTTGCTTTCCGCTCTCATATGACAGTTCAGTTCTGAATTGATATCCTTTGTTTAAGCTCAGATTCCATACGCCATATAATTTAACTGGTCTTCGTAAGGTGAGCTTGTCTTTCTTACCGCTTTCAGCTGTCTCGGCTACTTTATCTAAATTCACATTGTTGATCACGTTTGACACTCTAATCTAATCACTAATGACTTAGTGATAAATAAAATTAAATATTTCTAATGTTTG
>JAATVT010000075.1 GCA_014523685.1 Nitrososphaerales archaeon TH5893 | reverse complement strand
TATGGCGGAGATGAAATAATAAGTCTGTACTTGTTGCGTTCTTCCGGTTTATTTGCTAGTTTTGTTAGAGTATCATAGCAATTTCCTTGCCAAACACGATAGGAGATCATTGTAAAGCGATATCTTGTCTATTTTTGTAAATAAAGGCGTCGACATAGTTATTCGTTGATTCTCTCATCTTGTCCTCACCCATTTGATATGTTGTTAAGCATGTATAATAATCTAAATACCTTATCATCTCTTCATGTAATATCATAAAGTATCCCAACAATACATAAGAATTGGATTACAAAAATCTTATGTTACAAGATTTCTTCTTATACACACTGAGGAATAACTCTTGAGTAAGCCATTAAAAGAATAAGTGATATAAATAAATGAATAACGAATAGTGATACATAATTGGAAGACCCTGCTCAGCTTAAAGAACAAATCGAGTCAGAGACGATAAACTCTCGATTGGAACCACAAAAAGCAGGTTTTAAACGTCCTTCAAAAATACGCGTAGCAAAAGTAATTCTCAAGTTGCTACCCATTGTAATTAACTTAAGACAAGATCGGAGAAAATGGGTTAAACATGAAGGAAAGAATATAGATGAATGGAGATTTAAAAAACATGCAAAAAAGGCGCTTAAAGTCTTTATTGAGTTAGGACCATCATATATAAAATTAGGACAATGGTTGTCTTCACGTGCTGATCTGTTGCCCCTTCCATATCTAGAAGAATTGGCAAAATTACAGGATAAGGTTCCTCCTGCAGAATTTTCAAAGGTAAAACCAATTATTGAATCTGAACTTGGCAAATTAGAAAATATATTTGAATCGTTCAACACTTCTGCACTTTTAGGTGCCAGTCTGGGTCAGGTCTATCTAGCGAAGTACAACAATATGGACGTCATTATAAAAATCAGCAGACCCAATATAGAAGAGGTTATTGAAAATGATATTTTTATTCTTAAGAAAATCTTACCTCTTGCTACCAGATTTATAGATCCAAATCTGGCATTTTCAGCAGAAGGGATGCTATCCCAGTTTATAGAAACAGTATATGAAGAAATGGATTATCGCATAGAAGCAGATAATCTGGTAACAATCAAAAGAAACCTTGCAGGTGATAATTCAGTTATAATTCCTAGTGTTATTCAGGATAGAACCTCGAAGCATGTTTTGACAATGGAATATATCCCAGGGATCAAAATTACCGACATTGCAACACTCGATGCTATGGGTATAGATAGATCTATGTTGGTTATGCGAGTTCACAGACTATTTTTTAAGATGCTACTTCGACATAACATATTTCATGCAGATCCACATCCGGGCAATATCTCGGTTGCTGACAATGGCTCAATAATTCTTTACGATTTTGGGATGGTAGGACGGCTTGACAATAAAACACGGCTTAGACTGATTAGATTGTATTTAGGTTTGATTGATAAAGATCCTCCAAGAACGGTCAATATTTTGATGGAACTTGGAACACTGGAGCCAACTGTCAATCGTTATGTTGTTGAGAAGGCCATCGAACTTAGTATTCAATCATTGTATGGAAAAGAGGTGGACAAATTGGAAGTAAAGGCGTTGACTGATCTTGCTAACAAGACAATGAGCAGGTTCCCATTTAGGTTACCAAAAAACCTAGCACTATATATGAGAATGACATCGATCATAGAAGGGATATATCTACATCATAAGGTCAAGTTCCAATTTGTTAAGGTGCTTGCCAAAATACTTGAAGGAGAAGGGCTGCTCAGAGAGGCTTATATTGAAGAAGCAAGAACTTCAATTTTACGATTAGGAAAGAATATTGAATCAGCTCTGAACGTTGCTCCATTATTGCAGTCATACCTTGACACCCAACTTTATGATACTAATAATAAAAATAAAAGGGATAAGGGTAATACCCTAATTGCTGGAATTATACTTGCAACTGGCTTGTTTATCGGTTCTGCAATTGCACTACCTCATGATAGTAATATAGCATACGCCGGATTTATTGGTTCTATTGTAGTTGCGGCGGCAGTTACAATAGGAAGAAAATTCTGGTAATGTATTTAGTGGATTATTGTTGTTGCATAGTGATTCTAAATTACCACTTGATAGATAGATGGAGTAAATGCGTTTAGTCTTTCTCATTAAATCTGCTTTTTAAGTTCTCCATTTTCAATCGTTATAGTATTAATCGTACCGCAATCCTTGCACTTTATGTTAAGGTCATTGACATTCCAAAAGGCGTGAGGAGTGAGGTATCTATATTCTCCGCATTTCTTACAATATATGAAGGCCATAGAAGATATATCCAGATTGTACTTTATCAAGGACGATTACTGAGACAAAGCAACTGGAAACTGTGAAGATGTCGAGAAATAGAATGGGAAGGCAAATGGAAAGAACAAATAGCATCTAATCCCTTTTCCCTGTTTGTCTCATAATTTCGGTCACAACAAGTCATCTCTAGTTAGTTTTTCATGATTTACTTGGGGGCTCATGCAATCGCTTTTTCCATTACAACCTTAAAGAAATGCTTGCAGGTTTCTCCTCGATTCTTGAAGTCAGCACAAGTGCAGAAGCAGATATTTGAAGGGGTTATGTTTATTTTTTGTCTATTATTTCATAACATTCTGATATATTTTCAAATCCCTTTATTGGTCTCTCTATAGGGATTGATTTAAGATTGAATTCATGTTCTACCCTTATTTTCGTAAATGG
>JAATVT010000074.1 GCA_014523685.1 Nitrososphaerales archaeon TH5893 | reverse complement strand
CTTTGAATACTATTATACTCTATTTATCGTTTTCCGGAGATACTTCAACTCTGTTGTTTCTATCGATAGTCCTTACCATTATAAAACGGACCCGAAGGACCGGAATGATTTTTCTCACTTGTATCTTGATTATTTTAATCTTGGCAATGTATATCAAAATCCTAGTTGGGCGAGATATCCCACAAATCACCTTACCAACTTCTTTGAATGCTACGCAAGATCTGAAATTAGAAGAGGAAATCGTTTCGCCCATGGCAAAGAGTTTGTCATATCCAGCAACCCACATTGCGATTGCAGGGTGCTTAGCTTACTTGCTTGACTTGAGAATGCCTCGCAAATTAAGATATTTAATTCCATTAATTTGGTCCTATCCCGTTCTCATGGCAGTCTCTAGATTGTACTTGGGGCAATACTACCTCACTGATGTTATCGGTGGGTTTCTTCTTGGACTCATAATTGGAATTGCGATGAGCAACATCATGAGATTGAATCCCCCTGAAAAATAATATTAGCAGTATTTTATATCAGAAGATTATATTTTGTGTTCCAACTATTTATGAGCCTACAGACTCAGAAGAGCGTCTACTTGATAAGATTAAATAATTTGTTTAGTTCATTAAGTGTCAGTTTGCAATCAATCCTACGAAAGGTCGGAGATTGTGTGATTCGGCACTGTAGTTATTCCGATCTTCGTTCCGTGGTAGAGATAAATTCAGTAACTCTTCCTGAGCACTATACAGATTATTTCTTCGAATCGATTTTGAAAGAACTGCCTGAGTCTTTCATCGTTGCCGAAACAAACCAGAAAATTGTAGGATATATAATGTGCAAGATCGAGTTTGGTTTTTCGAATTTCCGCAAGTTGGGGTTTGTAAAAAAGGGACATGTGGTCTCAGTTGCTGTCCTGCAGGAATATCGAGGGAAGGGTATTGGAAGATCACTATTGGTAGAGGCAATAAATGGTCTCGCGGGACGGAAGTCAGATGAAATATATTTGGAGGTCAGAGTAAGCAACGACCTTGCTGTCAAAATGTATCAAAGCATTGACTTTATCATAAAATCCAAATTGCGTTCTTACTACCGTGACGGGGAAGACGCCTACCTTATGGCATTTGAATTCGGTTAATGAAAAAATGAAATCTCTTGGCAAAGCGAACCAGATAACAGGATTTGCAATACTGTTCGTTTCGGTATTTCTATTCTTGATTTATTCGTATTTTTTGCTTTCCTCTCAGTGGGGACTCATTATCGTGCAGATCACCGTACTAATAGCTGTGGCTGCATTAGTCGCAGTCATCGCATGGATTGGGTATACAATGGCCACGGCAGCAAGCACGTGAGCCGAACGTACGGTGAATGCTTCTAACGATTACTAATTAGAACATCGGAAACAATTTGATACAATCTTGGTCCTACTTCTCTTACGATTCGTGTAGTACCCACTACGTGATTATAATGCCTAAATGCCTCAGTCGTAGCTAATTTTCCTTCGTTAACTGCATCCCTCTTGTTATGGGCTCTGATATGAGCAAAATAGTGAACAGACCCCCTTTTATCATTAAGACAAGCAATGGCCGAATCAACAAACTCCTTGGCTTTCTCAGGAAGAGGCATTAAGACACGATGTGAAAGTCCAGCTAGAAGATTACCCGCGATGTACTTCGCATCACCACAGAACGGAAAGACTCGATCCTGTACTTTATTTAACTTGGCGTTTACAAGGCACAAAATGTTGGCCTTTGGATTGGAGTCAATACTGAAAACCGTTGACCTGGGATTCTGTTTAGCTATCAGTATTGAAAAGGTGCCTACCCCCGCAAACATGTTTGTTATGATTTCATTATCTTTGACTTTTTCAGCTATTCGATGCCTCTCAGTAGATAAACGTGGAGAAAAATAGACCTTGCTAACATCTACTTTAAACCGACACCCATGTTCATGGTATTCAGTAACCGTTCGGTCTGCACCTGCTAGGAGTTCCAGCTTCCGAAGTCTGAAACCTCCATCCACAGATGAAGTCTGGAGAAAAACACATTTAGCATGTTTTGTATTTTCAAGCAGCCGTTTGCCGATGATGTACTTTTTGTATTGTAATGAATTGGGTATTTTCATAATGATAATGTCTCCTATAACATCGTACGAAGAAAAGACAATGCGCCTTTCTCCAGGTTCTAGCACATCACCCAGGAGTGACTTTAGTTTGCTAGACATACCCTAGGCTGGCGTTTTATTTGTCAACGTAGTAAAATTGGCCTGCCTCTTTCTGTAACTTATCGAGCCGTCCCCCTTCTTTGTTAATCCTTGGCCTTCCAGTGGTTTCGTCTCGTCTATAGGTAATAGAAAGTGTCGCTAGGAATTTGTTCATGCCTTCTTCCTTTTTCATTGCCTGCCCAGCGAAACCCCGTAATCCAGGATCACCTTGGAAAAGAATTAGGGAATCAGCCAAGAGATCCACTAATTGCATATCGTGGTCAATAACAACGGCGGTTTTTCCTCTACTCCTAACGAATCTGTGTAAGAATTTGGCAAGGGCAATTCTATCTTCAATATCAAGGAAGGCAGAAGGCTCATCCAGTGCATATATGTCAGCATCGCGAAGTAGACAAGCTGCGATCGCAACTTTCTGCAGTTCTCCCCCACTAAGATTTCTAACATTTTTTTCATAAAGCCTCCTAATCCCAAGTGGTAAGATTATTTCTTGCTCGATGGGTGAATTCTCTATGACGTTCCGGTACGCAGTTGAAAGGAGGGAAATTACGTTTGAGTCGTACGCGTTATTTAGATATTGAGGCTTAAATGAAACTGTGGCTCCATGTTCAATGTGACCCTCGCTAGGTTTTTCGACACCTGCTAACATCTTCATAAAGGTTGTTTTACCAAGTGCGTTGGCACCGACGACGCCTACAATTTCCTGTCTCCTTATGTGACCAGCTGAGACTGCAAGTGAGAATGAACGGAATGATTTTCTAAGATCGGAATATTCCGCTACACTTTCATCAGGAATTTGGTCCTCGCTTGAACTCTTTATATCAAAAGTATAGCCTTTGTCTCGAAACCTTATATTCTCAGAGGGAAGAAAGCCCTCGAGAAATCTATTGATTCCAAGCTTCGTGCTCTGAAGAGTTGATACAATACCATATGCTCCAGGTTCGCCATACAGAATATGAATATAATCAGAAAGATAGTCTAATAGGCCTATGTCGTGCTCCACAACCATTACGCTTCGTCCTTCCTTAGCAAGGTCACGGATTACTCTAGCAACGGCTAGCCTCTGATAAATATCGTCATATGATGATGGTTCATCGAAAAAATAATAATCCGCATCCTTTACTGCTGCTACAGCAACGGCTAGCCTCTGTAGTTCTCCACCACTAAGTTCAGTAAGATCTCTGTCGAGAAAGTTGAACATTTCCAATTGTGAACTCACCCTATCAGACTCATTGCGTTCATCATACTTGTCGAGAAGCTGCTTTGCTGTTCCCCTAAAGGCCTTCGGGATCATTGACACAATTTGTGGTTTGATAGATGCACGGATGGTCCCATTCAATATCTTTTCAAAATGGGATTTCAATTCCGTACCTTGAAATTTGTCAATGATTTCTTCCGATGTGAGCTCTTTATCGTAATTACCGAAGTTTGGTCGGAGGTTTCCAGATAGGATATTAACGATTGTCGATTTGCCAATTCCGTTCTTTCCAAGTAATCCCACAACATAGCCTTTTTTTAGCATAGGAAGACGATACAATCTGAATGAGTTAATCCCAAACTGATGAATTTTGTCGGTCCCTAGTTCTTTGGCAAGATTTACTATAACAATTGCATCGAATGGACACTTCTTGACACATATTCCACAACCAGTACACAAGTCCTCGGAAATTACGGCTTTCCCATCGGTTTCTCTCTGAATTATGCATTCTCCGCCTGTTTTATTCACAGGGCAATAGATTATGCATTCCAAACTGCATTTGCGTGGTTGACACAGGTCTTCGTCAAGAACCGCGACTCTATGTGTCTTCTCTGGACTGTGGACCAATTTTAAATAGTTTCAACAGTAATGCGTTATATAGCTTGTGCGCCTTGTGATAATGGTTAGGAAATTGTGACCGATCAATATCTTGATGGGGAGTTCTAGCGCTCATAAACTCCCATAAATTGTACTTTCCTGTTTTTGATAAAATTAAAATGTCCCTTTAGCTTTGTATTATCTAGCCGGTCATAGAAGCAGGGCGCGACCCGGTCCCATTCCGAACCCGGAAGTCAAACCTGCTATCGCTGCTGTGTTACTGACCTGCGTGAGCGGTCGGGAGACGGCAGTGCTGGCGTTTCAGTCTAAGCTATGTTTCGCTACCTTTTAACGACTCTTCCATGAAGAACTTTACTATTGTACGTAGGCCAAATCCAGTGGCCCCCTTAGGATTATAGCTCTTTTTTGACGTTCCGTCCTGGGTCCAGGCTGTTCCAGCAATATCAAGGTGGACCCAAGGAATTCCGTCCGTAAAATTTGAAAGGAAAGCTGCCGCTGTTATTGCGCCAGCTGGTCTCCCACCTATGTTCTTGATATCGGCAACGTGACTTTTAATCTGATCATGAAATTCCTCCCAAAGAGGCAGCTCCCACATCTTTTCCCCGGTATCCTTAGACAATTTCTTCAACCGAGTCTTAAGATCAACGGCAGTTCCAATCATTGCTGCCACATTTGCTCCCAGGGCAATAATACTTGCTCCAGTAAGTGTCGCGAGATCAATTATTAGTCTAGGCCTGAATGTTTTTACCCCATAAGCAATTGCATCAGCAAGAATTATCCTTCCTTCTGCATCAGTATTTAGAACTTCTACAGTCTTTCCATTAAACATTCTAATTATGTCACCAGGTCGATAAGAGCTACTAGAAGGCATATTTTCTACACAAGGCATAATTCCTATAACTCTTATCGGCAACTTAAGTTCGCTAACAGCTCTCATGAGACCAAGGACTGTGCAGCCCCCGCATTTATCAAATTTCATTTCATCCATCTTTTCACTTGGCTTCAGTGAAATCCCCCCCGTATCAAATGTAACTGTCTTACCTACCAATAAATATGGGGTTGCATCGGCTGAAGTGCCATTATGCTCAAGGATCAGCATCTTTGGAGGATTGTCGCTTCCTTTTCCTACTGACACTATTCCGTTTAATCCAATCGACTCCATCTGATATCGTTCAAGAATTGTTGCCGAAAGGCCAAAGTTATCTGCCATAGTCAATCCATAAGATATTAACTGTGTGGGGGAGCAATCGTTAGGAGGCAGATTACCTAGATCACGAGCGAAATTAACCGCGTCAGTAATGGCTTTAGCTTTCCCAATCATAGCCTGCAGCTTTTCAACGTTGGTATTGTGAACGAGCAATTTTACTCGCTGAATCTTGTTATTCTCTATTTCTGAATCTTTAGTCTTATACTTGTCAAAGTTGTACAGGGACAGAAAAATTCCTTCAGCAATTGCTTCTACATCATCCTCCTCAGACTCCACAAATGGGAAAATGGAGAAATTTGATTGATGAATTTCTCTTGCCTTTAGAGCAGACTTTCCAGCCATTCTTCGAGCGGTATCTCTTGTGAATTTTTCCTTCTTGCCGAGTCCCATCAATAATATCCTTTCTATTTCTGTATTACCAAGGATCGGTAACATTACACTTGTCCCAAGTTTTCCTGTAAATCCATTTTCTGATACTAGTTCCTTTAAAGCATTTTTGGCCTTAGAACTCAGATATTTTAAATATTTATCATACTCTTTACTTTCGAAGATCCCCATCACCACTAGAGGAGAAGGATTTTGATCAAATTCCGGCTTTTCTATGACAATTTCAACCATGCGAAACATAAGTAAAACCAGTTATTTTAAACTATGAGCAACCGTTACCCCTCCGCCCAGGTACCGATGAAAGCCAGAGATATATCTTTTTAAGTTGGCTAGTACGGAATTTTTCATAATGGTTTGCTACGTGTATATGCCATCACGTTGGGACAATATCTTGAAATGAGTCTTAAGATGCGGTATTTGAACCTGAAGACAAAGATCAGGGATATACGGATGCTAGCGATCGTAGGCATAGCTGAAGCTGGGTCGGGACACCCTGGAGCGTCTTTTTCTGCTGCAGAAATAATGGGTTCACTTTATTTCAGAATAATGAAACATGATCCTCTTCATCCAGAATGGCCAGAAAGAGATTACTTCGTAAATTCCAAGGCGCACTCTGCTCCGGGATATTATGCAACACTTTCTATTGCCGGTTATTTTCACCCTGATGAGATGGGTTCCTTACGGAAGCTTGGTTCACGGCTTCAAGGGCACCCTGTTCGATATAGCGACTTCCAAAAGGATCAAAGCGTGCCGGGGGTTGAGTATTCTGGAGGATCGGAAGGAATTGGACTATCTGTGGCGGTGGGTATCGCAATAGCGAACAAAATGGATGGAAAGAAAAACCATGTTTATGTATTGATAGGAGACGGTGAATCTGATGAAGGACAGATCTGGGAGGCCGCCATGGCTGCTTCTAAATTCAAGTTAGACAACATAACAGCTATCCTAGATAGGAACAGAATACAGCAAGATGGCTTTACCGAAGAAATAATGCCGTTGGATCCTGTGAAGGATAAATGGGCTGCCTTCAATTGGCATACGGAGGAAGTTAAAGGTCATAACGTAGAAGAAATAATAGAAGCACTATACAAAACGAACCAACTTAAAGATAGACCGAGTATAATTATAGCAAACACGGTTAAAGGCAATGGGATCAAGCATATGACTAACAATCCGCAGTGGCATGGTAAAGCACCTCCAAGAAAACACACGCCTCTATTGCTCGAGGAACTCGAAAATGAGTGTCTAATTGCACCGTCTATCATAGCAGGGGAGCCAGAGAACTATGAGGACAAGATAAGAAAGGCAGAACGAGGGGGAGCAGATATGATACATCTAGACATCATGGATGGAAAATTCGTTCCTAATACCACTATGAAAGCCGAAACAATTAAGAAATTAAGACGCGTTACAAGCCTACCATTTGATGCGCATCTTATGATCGAGAAACCAATAAGACATATTGACAGATTTATAGATGCACGCTGTGATATAATTACGGTACATGCCGAAACATGCAGTGAAAACGAATTTGTTGAAATAGCAGAAAAGCTGTTACGACATGGCATTAGCCCGGGTATGGCAATTAATCCATCTACAGATTTGCCTCCTTGGTTTTACTCACATTTAGATAAGATTGACGTACTCATAGTGATGTCTGTAAATCCGGGCTTTTCTGGACAACAATTTTTGCCAGAAGTCTTACAAAAGATGACCCAAATAGATAGAAAGCTGACTGAAAATAGATTTAAAGGATACATTGAAGCTGATGGGGGCATAGATTCTAGGACACTTCAACAAGTCTACGATGCAGGAGCCAAAATCGTCGTAGCAGGGAATGCCGTGTATGGCAGCTCCGATATACACGGTGCAATAATACAGCTGAAACTTAAGGCAAATATTGCATTGGAAAAAAGATTACTTAATAGATCGACCAATCTGGATATAAGACAGGACTGGATTAAAGCACGCAGACATGTATTAATTCCGCTTGCAAGTGAGCTAGGGATAGAAGAGGAACTAAATGCAACTAGGTAATCTGAAAAAGACAGCTGACATGAGATCCGCATATGGAGAGACCTTGGTAGAATTGGGAAAAGAAATTCCAGACCTAGTATGTGTTGGAGCAGACACAACAGACTCACTGAAAACAAAAAAATTTGGCGACAAATATCCAGACAGGTTGCTTAATCTGGGAATAGCTGAAGCTAATCTGGTCTCGGTCGCAGCTGGTCTTGCTATTGCCGGCAAACTAGTATTCGCGAGTACTTATGCTGCCTTCCTACCTGGCAGGTGTTTGGACCAAATTCGAAACGCTATATGTTATCCTAATTTGAATGTAAAGCTAGTTGTATCACACGCCGGTCTAACTGTTGGTGCCGATGGCGCATCTCACCAACAAAATGAGGACTTTTCTGTAATGAGAGCAATTCCAAATATGAAGGTTCTAGCACCAGGGGATGCTGTAGCAGTTAAACATCTAACAAAGCTAGTCGCTAGGTCACAAGGCCCATTCTATATGAGACTCGCTAGACCTTCTAGCGAGGTAATATATTCAGATGAAAATGCAGAATTTGCTATAGGCAAAGGAAACCTCATATCAGAGGGGAATGACGCTACTATAATGAGTTGTGGGTTAATGGTACAGAGATCGATTGAGGCTGCACGGGTATTAATCGATAAGGAACGGATTTCATGCCGTGTCATCGATATGTTTTCTATAAAACCTATTGACCACGACATGATTTATAATGCTGCGAAGCAGACAGGGGTTATTGTTACTGCCGAAGAACATAATGTGATTGGAGGACTAGGTTCCGCGGTGTCTGAGTCATGTAGTGAACGATATCCCGTTTTAGTAAGAAGAATTGGAGTAAAGGATACATTTGGGGAATCGGCAAGGGATGACGAAATCGAAGAGTTACTAATTAGGTACGGTCTAACTTCAGGTGAAATAGTGAAGGCGGTTGTCGAAGCGAGGAGGGCTTCAAAATGAAGATTTTTTTGGATAGTGCAAATATTGAAAGTATAAAAAAATACAATGATATGGGCATTCTTGATGGAGTTACAACGAATCCAACACTACTGTCAAAGGAGAAAGGGGATCCAAGAGATGTAATGAATGAAATTGTTAGGACAATAAGGGGTCCAGTGAGTCTGGAAGTTATAGGCACTGATTACGAAGTTATGATGGATGAGGCTCATAAACTAAAAAAATACGGGCAAAATGTAGTTGTGAAGGTTCCAATGATCCCTGCGGGTCTACGGGCAGTTAGAAGCCTAAAAGAAGATGGAATACCTACTAACGTTACACTTGTTTTTTCTAGTAACCAAGCAATACTGGCGGCAAAAGCGGGTGCAGCTTATATAAGTCCGTTCATAGGTAGGCTCGATGACAATGGGCAAGACGGGATTAATATCATAAGGGAGATAGGCCAGATCTTTAGCAACTATAAATTTGAAACAGAGATTCTAGTTGCTAGCATTCGACACCCTCTCCATGTGATTGAGGCCGGAAAGTGCGGGGCCGACATAGTCACTCTTCCACCTGATATATTACACAAGATGCTTATGCATCCACTCACAGACGTGGGTTTGAGTAACTTTATCTCGGATTGGAAAAAAGTAAGAGACATGAACCCCGACTTAGTTTTTTAGGTCTGCATCAAATTAATTACTTTCTTTGGAATATCCCCAAGCATACTAACTGCTAGGCTTTTCTCATATTCAAGATATTGCAGATTTTGACTAATATTGACTGCAGCATTCAACGTCCTTCCCAACCCCAAAGCGGCCATACGGATACCCATCCTGCGGTACATCAGGACCATTCGTCTCACGGCATCATAATCTGAAGGTTCCCCATCGGTGAGAGTCGCAACGATATCGGGTTTGAATGATCTTATGACAGGTTCTAACAATGCATAAATCTCGGCCAAAGGCGTACCTCCTAATGCCTTGATCTGCGCTAGTCTGCGAGCATGTATTCTTGTCCAGTTTGCGTTAGGAGGCTTGATGATCCAACACCTGACTTGTCCGGCTTCAGTACTAAAAGCGTATACACCAAACTTTATTTTCAAAAATTTCAAAGCCTCACATAATGCTACGGTTGCGCGTTTGTAGTCTTGTTCAGAATCCTCAATGCTACTTGAGTGATCTAAGACAATTGCAACTTTAGATCTATAGGATAGTTTAAAATCTGTAATAAATGTCCTCGATAATCTTTCTACAAAAGTTTCCGGATCAAATTCGTCACCGGCTTCTTCATGTTTTTCGTGCCAACCCGTCTTCCAATGTTTGAATTGTGATTTAGTCCTCTGTATTAGGTCGAGGTCGTAAATTTGACTTTCATCTGAGTCAACATCTTTCGGGACTGTCAAACCAAGGTTTTCAATACCCTCCTGGCCTTTGTTCTCACTTCGTTTGCTTTCCTTGACTAGAGCATCAAATTCAGCATTCACTTCACGGCCCTCAAAGATTTCTTTTGATTTTTTCACCAACTGTTCGGGTTCCAAATTTTTTCGCTTGACTAATTTTTCGATCTCAGCAAGCAATCCTTTTTCATCTACTGATCTGCCAAAGCCGACCTTGCTGGCGGGAGTAATAATGGGAAATGATGCTAATGAATTTAACTCCAGGATACGCACGAGTTCAGGTATTCGTTGTTCTATCGCTTCTGTGCCTTGATCATTGGCTATGGTATGATCCAAGATTTCTTTGGCAAGTTCTGCACCTTTTTGCACTCTTGAAAATTCATTACCGAATAGTTCGCCTTTCAATGAGCCAGTTAAAAAGTACTGAGAAAAGGCCTCCGCTACTTTATGTTTTCCATAAAGGGAATTCAAGAGGGGTTTTGACAACCACGAAATACCTTCATTGAATACAATTTCTTTTTCCATTCCTCTCCAAGAACGAAGGCCGAGGATTTCTGCTCTCTTGGTTTCTAGAGTGTTTAACAGGAATCCAAAAATGTGATCATAACTCATCACTTTAGAACAAAAAGTGAGCCTCATGGCCTCGTACCAGAGCATTATACGCCACTGTCTGTATCTTTGAAAATCAGTTCCAGGAAAATGGTAAGGACCAGGCAGAGTAATCTGATTTTTATCCGGTCTCGTAATAGGCACCTTCTGATTCTTAATAATAACTTGCACTTTCGAGTTATTCGTCCACCTTCTAGCTAAAAACGTAGCAATATCCAGCAAAACCTCATTATGCAACAGTGATAAATTTAGGGACAAGACCTTAATCACCAAAGATTGAGATAATCATATCCATGACTTTTCGAAATTCGACCTCTCCCCATTGATCATAAGCATTCGCAAAGACTATTTCTGCTGCCTTTTTGGGTAGAATACCAGTATTTAGAAGTCGTGTAAAGGCAATTGTTTCCCTAATGCTTGGACTGTAATATAACTCCTCTACTGCCGCTGCGTCTCTTAGGCTTTTTGAAAGCTTTATAGCTCGTTTTACGTCATCTAATTTTGAGTCGCCAATATTAGATACATGTCTCATTATGATTTCAAGTTCTACATTTTCGGGCGGATATTCAAGTCTGATTCGAACAGGAAATCTACTTAACAGTTGAGGGGGAAGTTCCTTAGTACCGACGTGAGAGAGAGGATTTATTGTTGCAATTACTGACCAATCTTCCCTTGCGGTAATAACCTGACCATCTGCTTCCTTGAGCACCACTTGTCTCCTATCATCAAGTGCTTCGTCCAATCTAAGCAATACATCAGCTTCTGCGGCATTTAACTCATCAAGATAAAGCAGGCTACCGTCCTTCATAGATTTTACTAAAATTCCCTCAACAAAATTAATTTCACCTTTGTCCAAGGTCTTGCTGCCGATCAAATGTGACTCCCTTGTTCGCAAACTAAAATTTACTGATTGCAGTTCCTTATTCATATTCGAAGCAAATTGACGAACAAGCGAAGTCTTGCCCGTACCCTTAGGTCCTATTATTATCGTGAATAAGCCTGCACTATAAGCCCTTGTTAACACATCCAATGAGTCGTTCCAGTCGAGGTATATCTCTGCCATGTCGCATACTATTGGTTTGACACGCATATTAATAAAAACCAACACGAATAACGGGAAACTTTTGACAATTCCTAAGATCTCATAATAGTACGTCTGTTATTAAGGTAATCAGTAATTAATGCTTTATCAATATTTCCGGGATTTATGTAATATGATTTACCTCTTACAGACTTCTCCATTTGATTGACATAATCAAGTAATGAATCTTCTTCGCTTATCATTATTGTATCAATTTGTATTTTTTTATGCCAACATTTCTTAGCCTCGGCTATGGTTCTCATCCCAATATATTCGTCAACCTGTCGGTAGCGATAACATAAATATACGAGTTTTCCAGAACGAAGATCCAGTTTTAGATTCTGATCGATATTAATTCTTTGAAGAGTATCTTTGTCGGGGCTATAAAAATGGGAGTATGGTTTTTGAGAAGTTAGGTCAGTGTAGTCCTTTTGATTATCAATAAAGCAAGCACTTGGATGACCGTCAGTAACAAGGACTATGCGCTTGTTCGGAGAACCCTCTCTGATCAAGATTTTCGATGCTAATCTAAGGGCAGCTTGATAATTTGTGTAATGCATAAAATCCCCGCCCGGTTCAAAAGTCTTAAGATAAGGAATATCATTAGGAGAAATTCGTGAAGCTAAAGCGCCAAAACCTATGACAGATATTGAATCGGATGGGAAGAATTTCTTGTTAAAAATGAAGAGGCCCCAAAGCGCCTTCTTTGCTGCTTCGATTCTGCTTAAATCTCCAAACATTGACGAGTAACGCATGGTGGAGCTAAGGTCAATGCAATATACCAAAGATACCCTAACATCATGACTTGTTTCATACTCCTCAAAATCTTCTATATCCACCTGCAATGGAAGTTGAATCAGTCGATGCCCTTTTGCGTTCCTTTGTAGAGTATTTAACAGGGATTTTGGAACATTTATCATTCTCAAATCATTTCCATGCTCAAATTTCTTGGTAGAATCGAGTACCAGTGAGCCCAGTCCTTCGGTCATCGTTTCATGTAATCCGATTTCTCCATATTTCAGTGGGTTCATGATATCCATTAATATTCTCTCACCTATCGTGAAAAAGGCTCTAGGAGTGAGCCATCTCAGGGAATCTTTTAGATAACCTCTTTCTATCAACTCAGTTATTATTGAGGCACCGGTTGACATAACGGTTGGACTAGATCGTGAGACTTGACTGGGATTATGCAGTTGGCTTGAGCGCAAATTATCATGTTTTTGGGAATATTTATTATGCTCCATGTTTTCGAGCGTCTGCGCAAGTTCTTGCAGATCAGGAGTGCGTTCACGCAAGACCTCTCTTTCGATCAACCTCATGTACCTGTCTAGGTCTTCTTTTTTGATACCAGCCTTCAGTCGAACCTTGCTATTGCGAAAATTGTCTTTCCCTTTATTAATGAGGAAATACTGGATCTCATTCAAGACATTGTTACCAGCATTGTCGCTATCCTGATTTTGTAGAATACCCATTTCCCTTTTTGTCAAGTAAAGGCGGATTAATCCATCTTAAACCTTCGAGTACCAATTCGGTCACTGAAGCGGTAAATTCCCTATCCATATCATTATTGACAATTTGGATTCTCTTAACATCTATTTCATACGGTTCGGCTATCTGGATAAATTCTTGATGTTCCTGCTTGATCTTTTCGACCGTTAGTCTAACAAACTCGTTCAGGGCAGGAAACATTCTGAGCTGCGATTCATAGTCTACGGCTTCATTTTTCACCTGGCCAAGACTATATTGTGAAACCACAAACGATTTGTTTCTCTCAAAATCTTCTTTAAATCTTTCAATTGTCTCAGAAGGTAGGTGTTTAGTGTACTCGATGGAAACATCTCTAATGGCATTTTCAATTAATGAATCTAATATGTTATTTTTATTCTGATGATTGTCGTCCATTTCAGATAATTCGAACTTGCTGGTCTGACGAATGCAATCAAGATCACAAAATCTAGGAACTAGCTTAATTTTACCGTGTAATGCTCTCACTCGCTCAACTTCGGAGATTAAGATCTCCATAGAATGAATAGCCATCCTCACACTTACCCCTTTAGTGTGATCGATTTCAGGATGTTCTCTGGCT
>JAATVT010000073.1 GCA_014523685.1 Nitrososphaerales archaeon TH5893 | reverse complement strand
TTCATTATTACGAAAAAAGGCGATCGCCTGACTATCTTAAAGCCTGCTTTCACAATGATATCTACAATCTCATCTGCTGACCTATTATTTTGAAAGGATGACCTTTTAGGAGTCGTTTGTACAAAATTTTCTGAAATCATTAATGCTCCTCCTTTTTCTAACAAGTCATAAATGTTTCTAAATGCCATTTTATATTGTTCATCATCGACTATATGAAATAGAACGTCAAATGCAGAGACTACCTGAAATTTACATGCCAATAGGTCTGGCAAGTTATCCAAGTTACCACCGATATTCCCTTTAAAGAATTGAAATTCTGGATATTTTATGCGCAATTTTTCGACCGCTTTATCTGTAATGTCAATTCCAGCTAATTTCCTGCATCCTAGCTGTTTCCAAAGGTCTACATAAAAACCGGTACCGCAGCCTACGTCAAGAATACTAACCTCAGAAAATTTTATATCAAGAGATCTTACCTCTCTAGTTAATACCTGTCTCCTAATCTTATACATCCAAGTGTTATAATTCAAACCTAGACCTATGAAACCGGTCCCATGCAATCCATAATATTTACTCAGACGATTTTCCCAATAATCTGCCGGATCGTTACTACTCACTGTAATGATTAACGGAGACATGTCTCCATAAAAATGTACTTGTTAGTCTAACTTTTGATCTACGGAAGGTATATTATTAATCATTTACTGAATGAACTTAAATGTAGTCACATTTGTTCGAGTCAGCTAAATTAGATTATATTATCACATGCAATCATGTCTCATTTCTCTTGATAAGCGTTTGATATAATTTTGATGTTAGAGGAATTCTAGCTAATTTAATTTTTAGCTTATTTAGCGAGAATCTTGACCTTTCTTGTCTAAGTAGACGTAATCCTTTTTTTAAATTTTTGACAGAATTAACATTATTCGTCATATAACAAATAAATGAAATTCTATCAGGAACAAAAAATGTGTGCGACGTCTGTAAGAACTCCCTTCGTGTCCAAGCGCTTTTATGAGTTTCAAATGTATTACCAAATGCATCGTTTTGGGCGCTTGGACGTTTTGGAGTACATACTAAAATCCCTGTGTTCTTTGCTAATAGCGTATCCAATAATGATCTTCCTTGATCTTTCTCAAAATGTTCCAAGACGTCTATCAACAAAACTAGATCGTATCCCATTTCCATTTTTTCGATCAGTGTGACAATGTTATCATTATAAATATTATCATAGACACATTTATGGAGAGGTGTTATATATCCCTGAAATACCTCTACTCCATCAATCCGTCGCGTGAATTCATATTTTTGTCTCCCGTCCCAAAGATCCAGATACTCTCTACACAATACGCCGTATTTGCCAAACCCTGTTCCAACATCAAGAACTTTCATCGGCTTTAGAGCCATTATTAATTGCATTACTTTAGAGATGTGGTAATATTGACTTGATGGCACATACCTATTAGGCAAATGCGACTTTAATTACCTTTATGTAAGGAACGATAAGGTTTGCATATTTTATTTAGTAGCCAGCACATCGTACTTGATAGCATATCCTTAGCGAAAGTTCAATCCCCTAGTGATTTCTGGAAAAGTTTTGAGTAATTCATGGGGGAGAAACTTAAAGATAAGGCTTCCTAATAGAGACTTTAGCCAAGAATTGGACCAGAAATAATTCTTAATTCAATTAATTTATGAGACTATCTAATTTACTAAAAATAGGAATGCTAAGTTTATAATATTTTCCCTAATATTGCAAATTATCACAAGTTTGTTACTAATGTGAGACATGCCATATATATTAAATTACTCAATGAAATTTATATCCGAAGATGATTTAATGACCCCTTGTAGGATCCCTGTAGTATTGTTGTTAAACCCAAAGTTATAATGTTGAAAATTAAAAATGGAGTGTCCATACATAGATTTCAAGCTATACCATAAGCACAACCGTGTGGACTTTTTCTGCAATATTAGATTAATCTATGGCTATCGATTTTGTGTAAGATAAATCTAAAGTTGATAATGTGCTCCTAAGACGCCACCTTCTGTTTCCAATTCTTTATAAAAAAATAAAAAAAATAGATAATATCAAGGGGAAACTGTTCTAATACGAGTTTAGCCAACACTGAATAGTTCTTTTTCATTTTCTGAGAATAAATAGAGGATAGTTTAGTCACCACATTCACGGGATAGTGTTCCAACGGCAAATTATCTATGAAATTCAAGTTATGGTTCAACACCCTTAAGCCAGATGCCAGAGCCTGCAGAGCAGTTAGGCTAAGATTTTGAAGGAGTTCACCATTAACAAACCTTAAATCAAGATATATATCATAATTCTCAAAAAATTTCGGTAAATCCTTGTGGCTGATGGGATTCTTGGTTCTATCATGTGTCTCGATATTTAGGAGTCCTTTGTGTTTACAAAAATCGATGGCTAGCTTGGTATCTGTGGGTTCACTGTGTATTAGTAAAGCTCGTTCACTAGTTGATTTTTTCCCATTCAATTTGCAGTTAAAATGATCAGTATCTACAGGATTAGGTAACCAAACTGATCCCCTTACTAGGTGAAGCAAATCAGGGGTCGATACTATCACTTTGTCCGCAAATCTTTGTCCTTTTATGTGTCTTCGTTTTAGAACTAAGTGACTTAGAAGTTTTTTACCACTAATTGATATACGAAAATTGGATTCTTTCACATTCTCTTTAAGACCACGTATGTCCGTCCCGTGGTAGTGAAGTATAATGATTTTAGATTTTCCGTAAATTTTTCGAATATTAATTACCATTTCAGGTAAACTATGAATATGAATTACATCTGCTTTCTTCGCTTCTACTATTGATTTCCGAACAAATTCATCAGTTGTGACAAATAGTCCGTTGTTTCTATAGAATTCGTCTATACCATACTTATCAGGACCTTTAACCCTTATAACCTTGCTTTGATCGCCATTCTTTCTCTGGAATTTTGCTAGAATAAAAGCTACCCCAGCTTGGTCCCATATATGTAAAATATGCAAATGAATATTTCTATGGTCAACTATTTAATTCTCTACTAATTAAACGAATCTCATTATTTCCTATTTGACGTCAAATTCCCAGTATTAGTTAAGCCGTCTTATTAGCTTCTTGAATATTCTGCTAATACTTTTCCCAAATAAGATCTCTTGCGAAATAATAAATTCTGATCCTCCTTCCATAGACTTTTTCGTTGTTAAACTTCCTAGATCTCAGTTGTGCTATCAATTCTTCATAATCTTCAAACGTGGAATTACTCCTTTAATTTGCAGTTTGTCTCTCACAAATGTAATATTGTAAATGACCAATAAACAAATTATCATCATGATACGTTAATACTTGAGTAAACTCTAATAACTGAAATGATAATTCAGAATGTGCCTTTAGATTTTGTCAAAGTTAGTCCTTGATTACAGGATGATATAATGAGAGTACTTCATTTATCAGATGACGGCCTACCTGATTCTAGGGTCGAAAAAGCTGCACTGACAGGAAAAAAAAATGGGTTTGAAGTATTTTTTGGCGGTAGAATCAACCCTAACAGTCATTCTCCTGCATTTTCAGGTATCTATCCTATAGATTGGACTGCCAAAGCTATGATTGGACTTCCATACTTCTATGATCGTATTAAGAAACAGGTAAAAAAATTGGCAGATAAACTTAGACCAGACATAGTACATTCACACAATATTGGATCGGCGAAAATATCTTATGAACTCGGACTACCAGTCGTTTTTGACGATCATGAATATTTTGGAATGCTTTCATTAGTCCATGCGGAAAGTTTAAAACTACAAGGTAATACTGGACGCCGTTCTGGAATAGCTAGAGTTATTAATGACATGAAATTGAATTTTATCTCTCGCCAGAAAATTTCCAATTGGACAAAATGGGAGAAAGAATTGGTCTCTTCTGTGCCTACAGTAACAGTTTCTGATCAGATTGCACAAGATTTAATGAAACTGAAACAGGGAAGTACAGGCAATATATTTGTGGTACCTAACTTTCCGTCAGAAGATGAAACAAGGAAGTTTAGTGAACCTGAATTCCATGAGAAATTATCATGCGTTTACGCTGGGGGCGAAAGCAAGAATACACAACTTACCAAGAGAGATATGTCAGGTCTAAGGGAACTTTTCATTACTCGGGATATGGGAAATCTGACAATAATAGGATGGGAACCTGAGTCATCTAGAAATTTCAAGGCAACTGGATTCATTCCAAGAGATAAGATGTTCTTAGAAATGAGACAAAATTCAATAGGTTTGCTGCCGTGGAAGAAACACTGGTCTCATTCTTTTTTGAATCCAAATAAAGCCTATGAGTATGCTCATGCTGGCTTGTTCGTGATGTTGACATCCGACTTAACATCAGTGGTTCGCACTTTAAAAAATAATTGTTTAACATTTGAAAACTATGAAGATCTAGCTCTGAAATTACAGAACTTCAAAACAAACATGGAGGAATTACACAAGAAAAGAGTCGACAGTTTCAACTACGCCAGAAATTATCTAACTTGGGAAAAATACGAAAGAAATATTCTTGAAGCATATAAAATCTGTTAAGGAAATATATTTTTTAATCAGGAGGTCTCACGATTGATGTTTCAGAAAGTAAATCTGAAGGAACGAAATCCTTTAATGAAGATACGCTGCAGTCCAAAAAGCTTGTTATTCATGAATTTAAATTAACCACTACATTAGAACCACTACATTAGAACCGGATGATGCGTCATTCGGGGAACCTACTGAAAAATGTTATGTGTAATATTCTGTTAAGTAAAGGATTTCAAGTTTGCCAATAATGCTCTTTAAATTCCATCGTAAAAACTATATTTTATAATTTGAACCTACTTCAAATGTGATGAACATTTTGTACCAAATTTCAAGACTTAGCAACTGCAACATTTTATTAATGTATCTCACATTTTGCGTTTCCTCAATAATCTTTATCATATGATTGTAAAAATCGCCGCTGATTATTTTATCACGGAAAATGCTTCCATTAGAAAGAGTAGCCCTAACAATTTCTTTACCATTAATTGACCATAGATTTTTCAAATCCATTCCAAATCCGATATTTGTATCAGATACGTTACTACCCTCTAACGAAGAGAGAATTTTTCGTAGCGGAATCTTTCCCAAGTTTGTTTTGACATCGAATTTTGCAATAGCTGGAATTTTAAACGCCATGTCAATAACTTTATGATCTAATAATGGAGAATTTCCAGTCACTCCAAAATGGTTAAAAAACTTGTCATCAGTTGGAATTAAATCATAGATTAGTTTGCCATGGTAATCCGCTAAAAAAACCTGATCCAGGGGATCAAGTTGATTGTCAAAATACTTTATCAATAACGAGTAGATAGTATCCCAATGGAACCTAACATTTTCTCCAAAAAGTTTTTCCTGATTTGGTATCCAATCCATTTCATGACAATCTAGATAGGTTCTGACGCGATGTTTCCAATCATTATCGTGATTCAACAAACTCAGAAATTTGTTGTATCTGAAAGTATAACCACCAAATAGTTCGTCTCCACCGTCACCAGTAAAGAGAACATTTGAGAACTGTTTTGATCTCTCTATATAGTAATATTGGTATAAATTCCATCTGGGTTCCTTTATGATACTTATTAATAATGGTAAATCCTTAAGAGGGTTATCAACAGTAACATTATAAAAATCTGTGTCCATTGATTCAGCTATTTTTTTTGCATAATTTGCCTCACTTGTTTCATCAAAACTCACAGAAATACACTTGATATCTAATTTGGGATACTCATTCCTTATTAACGAGAGCATCAAATTAGAATCAATACCTGTACTTAGTGCAAGTGAAATTCTTTTGGGATGAAGACGGGATATGTTTTCTCTTATAATCACCCTCAATTCATTCTCTATTTCTTCGGCGGATGGATATGTATCGACTCTTCTATTCTTAATTTGATTAATGTCAACTTGTGGTATAGGAGATTTAATTTCAATAGTAGGATCGTATCTTAATGTCAGTATATTGCGAATATCAATCAACGCAAAATATGATATTTCCCTACAATAAATTACTTGGGATCATTGATTATCTTTAAACTCTTATTTCCTTCGAATCGCTCTGCTGTAGTTAATGAAGCAATCAGCCGGGATATAATCATAAAAAGCTATTTCATCCAGTTCTATTCCTGTGGTCACCGTGTTTTTAAAGATTCATTACTCTATCGTTTCAATACGGGTTAATCCATTCAGAAAGCAAATACAGTCCCAATAACAAAGGAGTGTGTTTAGTACAGCTTCACTTTTGAGATGTTTACAATGCCGGCTTACGTTCTTTGCTTCATTTTTTAAAATCGTAGGAATCTTATTCAGACGGACCCTCTTTCTTTTATTTTATAAATGCGAATCTAGATTGAAACCGGCAGTTCGACTGGAGAGAGAAGAAACCCTAAAGCCTAAATGAAATCACGTAATTCATTTCTGCAATAAGATGAAAGGATACTAAACAGTGTAATCTACATCCAAAAATTTTTCAATAACTGTACGTCATACGAAATAAGCAAACAATCAAAATGAAACATGTGAATAAAGCTTCTTTATTGCAGGTAAAAAACGGTATTATTGATAACCAAAAATATTCATATCTAGTTGTTTTTTCAATAGCAGTTATTCTAAGACTTATCCCAGAAATATTAGCATACCCTTATCCTATTGGATATGATGTAATAAACTACTATTTGCCTATTTTGAAAAATTTTGATGATCATTGGCTGGAAATATCAAATCAATTCCCCTTTTACATATCATTACTACATACAATATCATGGCTTTTGCATGTTGACCCAAGAATAGTTATAACTTCATCAATAGTACTCATCTTCGGACTATTTTCGGTAGTTGTATTTTCAATATCAAGGAATCTCTTACACCTTAATAATCTACAAAGTCTGTTCGTGTCAATATTTGTAATATTCCAGGTATCAGTACTGAGGACATCATGGGACCTTCATAAAGACATGTTTGCATTAACTATAACATTCTTTTGTTTATTATGCGTCTCTAGAGTTCCAAATTTATCTAAAAAAATGATGGCAGTAATTGTAACTTTAAGTATTTTTACGGTACTTGCAGACAGAATGATAGGTCTCCTCTTATCTTTGAGTCTCATAGCATCTTCTTTTGTGAAAAGACAAAAAGCATTAGCATTAATTGCAATGTTGATAACAATAGTTTATGGTATCTCACTTGCAACAAATTTTGAAAATATTTCATCGAATATAGAGCTAGCAGGTAATAAAGATAAAATAGATGAATTCTACAGTCCGGTAAATTTATTTGTTCTATTTTTAGTAATGAACGCAATTTTACTACCTGCAGGATTGGTGGGCTTATTAAAATCAAAGTTAGGCATCTTTAAGATCCCTTTTTTTATAGCGTTAATAGGTTCATTTACCTGGTTATTATTTCCAAACACATCGGCATTTCTACCAGATAGATGGATTACAATATTTAGCATCTTTCTTTCATTGTTTTCAGGATACGGATTTGTATTATTGATTGAGAACAAGCGCATTGCAGTATCTCGTAAAAAATTAAACTATTACCTCGTGATTCTCATTCCATTTGTATTTCTGGGATCTGCTTTTGCTATGAGTCCAAATAACTCCTACCTTAACGTCTATGGAGCCTTCCATGCATATATCAGTCACTATGGTCCTCTGACCATGCAATATAACTCCATCTCTTTACCAGAATCAGAATCGCTTCTGTCAATAATTGACTGGATTAATAATAATAATAATACGTCATCAGGGTCTAGAATATTGGGTAGTAAGCATTTAAGAGGGTGGATGGAATTAGGATTAGAAAATAGGGCTTTTCTATTTTCTGATAACATTACAGACATACTAAATTCAAACAAATATAGTGAATTTTATTTGCTTGATTCTAATATAGTAACACATCAATTGCAGAATTATTCATCAAACTTATCTTTTAATAATAGCGATTATTCCCTTTATCATTTAAAACGCATCGAATAAAAAGGTTATAATTAATTAATTTTCATTAGCTGGAGATAATTTTTGTCGTAATACTGTAAAGATATTTTCAGCTTTGATACTTCTTCTCCATTTGCATGAACTTTGATAATTCTACTAGATCATTAAATTCGTTAAAATCAAGCATCATGTCCATGCAACCCTTTGTTGTTCCGTCTCTTTTAAGTTGAGAGAAAATTTTCTTCATTGCATACGTTGCTCCGTACAATCCTGAAAGTGGAAAGACTACCATGTTATATCCCATGTTTTTCAATTCATCAGCAGAAAAAGTAGGGGTTACACCGTTTTCTATCATGTTAGCCAATAATGGAGCATCAATTTTTTTAGGAATCTCACGAAGCTCGCCTTCGGTTTGAGGTGCTTCTACAAAGACAACATCCGCTCCCTCCTTACGATACATTTTTCCTCTTTCTATTGCTTCATCAAGACCCAAAGGCGCTCGTGCATCTGTTCTTGCTACTATTACAAAGTTCTTATTTTCGCTTGCTGTAACTGCAGCTCTAAGCTTTTGGATATATTCACCAACTCCAATTACTTCTTTGCCACGCATATGACCACATCTTTTTGGCCAAACCTGATCCTCAAGAAAGATCCCAGCTGCTCCATAGGCAATTAAATCATTTACTATTTTCCAGACAGTAAGAGGATTACCATACCCAGTGTCTACATCAACTATGACGGGAAGATCAACGGATCTGATTATTCTTCTCGCATTCTCAATATTCTCTCCTGCATTTAGAAAACCAAAATCCGGCATTCCTAATAAGGACGCAGCAGATCCATATCCCGTCTGAAACATTGCCTCAAATCCAGCATTCTCGGCAACCTTCGCACTTAATGCGTCGAAAACCCCGGGAAGAATTATAATCTCATTTCTTTCGTTTATTTTCTCTTTTAGTAATCTTTTCTTATCCAAACTCATTATTTTGTCTAAGTTTTCCAGATTTATTTATTTATTCTACTTTCTGTTCCTTGTCCTGCTCAGTTATTTCATAAGTACCATCAGATAGAGTATTTAGTTTTATTTTACAATTTCTGCATTCATAGTAATTGATCTGTTGATCATGAACTATAGAACCATTCAGCCATATCATCAATGTACCGCATGAGGGACAATTCATTGTCATTATTTTATTGAGTTAATTGATGTCATTAATATTTATTTCAAATAATTTATCTTCTAAAATGCTAATGTTTTCGATACTTTTTGACTGGTAATTTTACCCAAGCTGTCCAAATTTTTCCATAATATTTCCAATGCACTTTGTCGTCTTTTTAATTAAGTCTATTCGAGCAAATTCATTTGGTGAATGAATTCTACTATATTTGTAAGTACAGCCAATACCAACGCACGGGCATTTCAATATTTGATTAAAATACCACATAGGTCCTGTGCCTGCTGAAGAAATACTTTTAACAACCTTACCATATTCTTCTCTGGCACACATTTCAACCAATTTCACAAATTCATTATTTACTGGGATTCTACATGCAGGTTCACCGCTCAAAAATTTCAGTTGTATGTCCTTGAATCCATTGCTATCAAGATGGTCCCTTAGCAACTCAAATTGTTTTTCGGGCATCATATCGGGGACGAGTCTGAAGTCAAGTTTTGCCATAGCTTTACTCGGCAGTACAGTTTTCGAGCCCTCACCAATATAACCCGAAAACAAACCGCTAATATTAGATGTTACCCCTCCTACGGACGCTTTTTTCATTTTTTCAGTATCATTTTCGTTGAATATGTTGCTTAGTCCATAATTTTTTTTAAAGTCTGAAACATCAAAATCCTCTTGTTTAATGCATTCCAATTCCTCGGGTAAAAAATCCCGAATATCCTCATGCCAGTTATTGATAGTTATCGTTCCATTCTCATCTCGTATGGTTTTTAGTGCATGAACAAGACGCCAGGCAGGATTTTCAACTAGGACTGCCAAACTAGAATGAAGATCTGCATTGGCGCAAATAGCATGTAATTCTACACAAAGCAATCCTTTCATTCCTAGACTGATTATTGGTGTTTCGTTCTCATCGATGTACCCAAATTCCCAAATTGTTGCATCGCAGGAGAATTTTTGCCTATATTTTATCAAATATTTTTCGAGATGAGAACTACCGACCTCTTCCTCACCTTCTATAATAAACTTGACGTTGCAGGGAACGTCCCCGGTCTCATCGAGAAAATATTGTACTGCCTTTATTCTCGTAATTAATTCACCCTTGTCATCAGATGCACCTCTACCAAAAATTAAATTGCCATCTATTTTTCCACTGAATGGATCATCGTCCCACAATTCAATTGGTTCTGGAGGCTGTACATCATAATGATTATAAAATAGGATAGTTTTTCCATCCGGGTTATTTTTGGATTTAACCTCTCCATATACAACTGGGGCAATTTCTTCTGAATTGTAATCTAATTTCAGTAACTCAGATTTTATTCCAGCCTTAGACATTATTTCAGAAACTAGTTCTGCACATTTTGTAATCGTCAATTGTTTTTTTGCAGATACACTAGGAACCCGAATTAGTTGCTGCAGCTGTGAGGTAAGTGTGTCAATTTCTGATTCAACTCTTGATTCAATTATTGTCAAACTAAGATAAAATTCAAATAAACATGAAATTAAATATTCTGTTTACTAAAACTAATTCATCAAATACTTGCTATCATATTGTTTTTGCTATTTTGACTATCCGTGAAAATTTCTTGAGGACTGTTTGATCAAGATGCAAAAAATGAAATATGAAATGGGTAACTCCTATGTTCACGTACTGCGATATTCCATTTATGATATCATCAATGGTTCCAACAGTCAATCCCCCAGCCGCTGATTTCTTAAACTGGTCTATAGTCATATTTCCTTTCTTCATTTTCTTTACGATCTTTTCTATTTCCTCATCATTATCAACAATTAAACAGGGAAGTACAATTGAATATTCTATTTCCCTATTTTTGGTATTGTAGTCTTTTAAAATATTTATTTTCCTTTCCATCTTTTGAGGTGTTCCAAAATAAAGATTATATCTATCGGCATATTTGGCAACTACTTTTAACAAATATTTTTCACCAGCACCCCCTACCATAATTGTGGGATGAGGTTTCTGAATGGGTTTCGGAAAGCAAATAGCCCTGTTAACAGAATAATATTTTCCTCGGAAATTTGCAATTTTTTGTGTCCACAATTTTTTTATGATTTGAATTGATTCTTCCAGTTGTAAAATGCGAATTATGTCTGAGAAATAGGTGTAACCGTAGGCCTTATATTCTTCTTGATACCAACCGGCTCCAATCCCGATTTCTGTGCGTCCATTGGTAATGACATCTAATGTGGCTACCATCTTTGCGAGGAGTGCTGGATTTCTGTAAGAATTACAAGTCACTATCTGACCAATTTTTAACTTCTTTGTATACAAAGAGATAGCGGATAACAGAGTGAAGCATTCAAAAAAGCTTCCTGCACTGGGATATCTATAGTGGGGTATAAAATGATCGTAGGCATAGACTGAATCAAAACCATTTCTTTCTGCGGCAACGATGATATCTTTAGAATATTTGAATTGATATCTAGCTGAAGTTTGGGGTAAATCATTCCTCCAGCCTTGTGGAATGACAATTCCGAATCTGATCTGCGACAAATAAATTCATTATGCATTAGGAAATTGTACTTTATAATAATTATTTAGATTCGAAAACAATAATTGAAGTGTGAAATGTATTCTCTAAATTATCTAATGATTAATGATACAAAATTCATTTCTGAAATAATTCATAATTATTGTCGGGTTTTAAAAGGATCGCTATTCTGTACTGATGCCGTATTTTCACCTTCGCCAGCATCTATAATTTTAGTCATAACTCTGTCATTCCCATTTATGTAATTGTGCCAATGTATGTCTATTTCACCATTTTCATTTGGAACGTAGGTTACAGTACCGGAATTGGGATCAAAGTTTTCTAAACGCCCTTCTGATGGAGGCGTTACTATTTCAAATTCTATAGGATCTTTATCTGGATCGCTGGCTTGTAAAGTAATATCAAATTCTTGACTTGTGTCTTCTGATACAATTTTAGTATCATCTTCCAAAGTAGATTGATCGATTGGATCCATATTCACATCCACAGTAGCTACATTACTTTCAGCTCCCTTGGCATCTTTTGCCTTGTAGGTAAAACTATCCGTTACTGATTCATCCTTCACTATGATTTCTGGCTTGTATGATATTCCTGTGTTACTACTTAGTTTTTGAGGGGAACCAAAATCAGAACCTTCGTCGCTTTTTGTATAGAATATAAAGTTATT
>JAATVT010000072.1 GCA_014523685.1 Nitrososphaerales archaeon TH5893 | reverse complement strand
GGACTCACCCTAGATGCCAGGTCTTAATCAAATTATAACCATTTTTTTACTTCTAATTGCAAAAATGACAAACAAAACCCATTGAAGAGATTCAATTTTCGTCCATAAATCATCAGTATCAGATCTTATCATAGCCTTATCCTTTCTTTTTTCTAGGTCTTTTATGGTTGCTCGAACAACCCTTTCAAGTCTATCATTTGGAATCTTGTTTACTTCTATTTTCTGTAATGCCCATTCAATACAATCTATTTCTAATTGCATATCATGATTAAACCTCAGACTATGTTCAGGATGTATCTGCTTCTTTCTTTTCGCTATCTTTTCATACAAGAATCCCTTGAGTCTTTCAGAGTCATCGGACACATGAAGGGATGAAGGTTAGGAGATAATAAAGATCGACTAATTAAGATCTCAAAGTCGATAGATTCTATGATACTGAGCATAACTAGATGTCGGATTTATCAGCACTTCTATCCTCTATATTAGTTTTGAAATGATCTATCTCATATTTAGCGACAGCAAGAATCATCTATATGATCAAAATATCCAGGTAGTCGACAAGAGCCAGTTAGTAGACTGGAAATAACTGTCTGAAATAGCATTAAATAGTATATACATCAAAATAGGTTGATGTACGGTAATTCAAGATTAGCAATAACAAATACCAAAATAGCAATAATGGTTTCAATATTTACAGTCCTTACAATGTCATCGTATGGGCTGACAAGTTTGGCGTCTGCGCAGGGACCCCCAACCATTCCAGTGGACCTGAAAGGTAGTGAAGAGGTACCTCCGGTTCAAACCGAGGCAATTGGCGTTGCTGGACTCAAACAAATAGGAATGGAGTATAGAGCATATAGTGTAAATGCTACAAATATACAAGGCGCTACGGCAGGACATATACATCTCGGAGCCAAGGGTGAAAACGGACCTGTAGTGTTTACCCTATTCAAATATGATACGCCGATGAATGAGGTATCAGAAAATGGAACAATTACAGCTGACAAATTCGAGGGTCCGATGGCTGGGAAACAAATGTCTGATCTTGCAACTGCGGGAGTCAAGGGTATGCTATATGTCAACATTCACACAGAACAGAATCCCAATGGAGAGATACGTGGACAGATTGGAAGCCCAATAATCCCGTAGAATAGCAGAAAAGTCACAATCTCTTTCTTATTTTTGAGCTTTATTTGTTAATTCGACAAATTGCTATTCCACAAATCGCTATTCTACAAGATCTCTATATTCCATCCAACGGTATCATAATGTATAATGTAGTGACTTTAGTTCGCGATATCACAAAGGCTCTTTTTGATGATGTTATTTTGCTGGGAAATGATCCTTCTATCCTGATACCCATGAGAATTCTGATTGGCTAAAATAATACTGAAGTATTTGATTGTGTGGAAATAGATTCTTCATTCTATAATACCAAATGAGGTTACGGTAAAGAACTGGTCTATCGACTGGTAACGGAAATAGAACCACAGGAGATTCAGCATTGAGTCAAGAGATGAAGCAGCTAAGTTCGCGCTCAGGTTGAGCCAGGGATCCCCCTGCTAGCTCCAGCAAGTTAAATCTGATAGTATCAAAAAATACATACTTAATAATTGCCTCTTAAGATTGATAATAAATAGGTGGCTTCGGTAGGACGAGACAATAGCAGTGTTGGAGGGGGATATTATGATCCTCACTTCAAGAGAACACTATGGTACCTTATTGCGGGCATGAAGGGAGGCGCTAACAGAGCCAAAATTCTTGAAGTTATCAAAAGTCAACCTGCTAATGCTAATCAACTAGCTAGCATTTTGAGAGTGGATTACAAGACGATTGTCCATCATCTAAAAGTGTTATATGAGAATGGTTTGGCTATTACAGACAATAAGGAATCATATGGTGCCACTTATTTCCTATCTCCTCTAATGGAGAGGAATTATGAAATACTAAAGGAGATTTTGGAGAAAATTGGGAAAAAGTAAATTAAGCAAGGTAATCACTGGAGTAGTGTCTCTATAATAATGGACTTTATGCTTGCCGCTGCCGTAGCTGCTCTACTGAATATTGGATTGCTAGGTGGCATTGTTGCCACATACATTCAGAACATGCGGTTAATAAGATCATACTTTACAATTGGTCTTGTTGTAGTAGCATCGCTCTTTGTAGTACAAAATATAGTTATAGTCATCTTCTGGTCAACACTTTACATGGCTGGTCCTTCAATAAAGAATATCATTGATGCCGCAGCTCCTTACTTGTTCGCCATAAATGTAGCACAATCTGCAGCGTTGGCAGTGCTGTTATGGATAACAAGAAGATAGTAATGCCTATGAAGAATTGTGTGTTTTCTTTTTCACGCGTATTAGAATTCGATATTATCGAATGATTCAGGATAGAATAAATGAATTAACCCTCATTTACCGCTTTGGTTTTAGGGTTTTTTAAGAATGATGGCTCGTTCAAACTTAACTTAGGGATTTTGGCATATGTGGCACATGGTTCCGATGGATTCAGAAGAGCGCACACTATGTGGAATACAATACAGTAAAAAGACTGTAATATCATATGTATACTATCCATGAGCGAATTTGCATTCTTTCGTTTTATGACCTATAATTTGCTGACTTTGGAAGAGCAGCAACACAAGGACGAGATCGTTTCACTTACCGAGCAGGAATTGGACGCCAGAGGCATTGAATGTGATTCAAAAATATCTAAGATATCAGAAGAGCAATTAAAGACAATACTTGAGGAAGTGAGAAAGCTCCGTAAGAAAAAGAAGAACGAACAAGATAATGACAAAGATGCACAAGATCAACTTGACCTTGCAGTACAGTAGTAGATAAATTGGGTAACTCTAGTCGCTCTAGTCCTCCTATCTGGCTCCTGATCTACGGAATAGGCATAATAATATTCAGCATATTCTTATTCTCGCTAAGAGCTGGAATAAGGATATTTCTTATTTTTATGGTAATAGGTCTGGCACTGACAATGCTCTGGCTTTATCTTTATTTAAGAAGTAGACAACAGAATCGCACAGACATTATTGCCAAACAGGCATGTATATGCCCTATCTGTAAACATGAGGAAACAGGCTATTGCATACAACAGAAATGCGCATGTTGCATAGTAATGAAAGGTGAGAACGTTATAGGACACAGTAACAATCCGTTGCAATAGCGAATGAAGTATGTCTT
>JAATVT010000005.1 GCA_014523685.1 Nitrososphaerales archaeon TH5893 | reverse complement strand
TGACAATTTTTACATGTATATCGCAATGTTATCTTCTTGGTAGTCTTGGCAGTTCGCTTAAGCTCTGGAAATTTTTGACCACCATACCCTTTTTTGTCTTCTGCGTGTCTGCGTGCGCCTTCTGCAACCTTTCTGTCCTTTCCTTTCTTATAGATAGCAACTACCTGCATTGTATGAGTTTTGCATCTAGAGCAAAACTTGCGCAGCTCTTTTACCATTTTCATAATAGGCAAATTTTATCAAGGGGTAATTTAAGGACATCGAAAAGTATTCTTCACGATATGAGTACGGGTATAATTGATTTTAATATGTACTTTTTTGTCTCAATATATATATTTATACTATCAGTGTATGGGAAGGAATATTATTGATTATTTAAAACAGGTTCCCCCTCCAAAAACTGAGAAAATCTAATATACCAAGCTCTTCATATGGTAGGGTAATGGTATTTGGATTAGATAGTTTAATACAACAAATTGTGCCTGCAACAATCGACAGCTTCGGTGTATGGATACCCTTGGCATTTGGTTTGGTAGTGGGGGTTGCTTACGTGATAGCCTCAGCAGCGAGGCGTCATAAATAAGTCACATAAATCCTAATATTTTCTTTGTAGCAATCTGCCCAGCGGTCAATCCTAGCCTCCTGCATCAATTCTTTTGCATGTAACGCTAGGTAAAGGGGTATTTACTGTTTATCTAGTCTAAATGTTAAATTCCAGACTGTATTCAAACTTGCAGGCTGAAATGCTACTTAATATTTGGGATGGGATGTGAGAATTTATGAGTTTTAATGTCAAAATCGGACTTGCTAAGGAAAGAAAGATAAAAATCAGTTCGGATCAGACAACCAGTTTCTTGTGGGAGGGCGAGAATGTTCTCTCAACTCCTTCTTTGATAGCCGAGATGGAAGAAACGTGTCGACTCCTTCTCAAGGAACAATTTGTTTCTGAACCTAATTTGGACTCCGTAGGTACTCTTGTGGACGTTAGGCATATAGCCCCAACTCCTGTCGGAGCAGAAGTTCTCCTAAAATCCAAGGTACTTTCAGTGGATGGTAAGAGAACTACGTTTGAAGTGGAGGCTTTTGACAATATAGAGAAGATAGGCGAAGGGAGACATGAAAGATTTACAATTGATATACGTAAATTTAAAGATAAATTTGATGTAAAGCGAATTAAGTTGGGAGTATGAAGTGCCTGGCATGTGTAAAGTATAAAAGAGGCCTGCGAAGATTTGTAAATATTCTAATTAGGTGATATATGAGAAATGGCATCAGTTCAAACTACTGCTGGCGGAATGCCAGTCTTAATTTTGAGAGAAGGTACAAAAGAAAATAAAGGTAAGGAGGCACAGAGGAACAATATTACCGCGGCTAAACTTATTGCTGAAGTTGTGAAGACCTGTTTAGGTCCTCGGGGCATGGATAAAATGCTGGTTGATACTGTTGGTGATGTTACAATTACAAACGACGGGGCAACAATTCTCAAGGAGATCGACGTCCAACATCCAGCGGCTAAAATGATGGTCGAAGTTGCCAAATCTGTTGATAACGAAGTCGGTGATGGGACAACCTCATCAGTAGTTCTGGCTGGTGCTTTAATAGGAAAAGCCGAGGAACTAATTAACAAAGATGTCCATCCATCAGTAATTGTTGATGGTTACACGGCTGCAGCAGAACAGGCTCTTAAAATATTACAAAGGATGGCGGTCAAGATAGATGTTGATGATAAAGCGACTCTAATAAATATCGCAAAAACGGCCATGTACTCAAAGCTTGTTTCAGACGACAGTCCAGCCTTGAGCCAAATAGTTGTTAATGCGACAAAACAAGTCGCAGAGAAAACTGAAGATGGTGCATTGAACGTAGATTTGGACAATATAAAAGTTGAAAAGAAAGCTGGGGGGTCGATACATGATACTAAACTAATCAAAGGCATTGTTCTTGATAAGGAGGTAGTCCATGCAGGTATGCCAAGGAGAATTGAAGGCGCCAAAATTGCTCTGGTTAATTCTGCTCTTGAAATTGAAAAGACTGAAATGAGCGCAGAAATTCGTATCAACGATCCACAGCAAATGCAAATGTTTCTGGAAGAAGAGAACAAAATGCTCAAATCTATGGTTGACAAGATAAAATCATCAGGAGCGAATGTTGTATTATGTCAGAAGGGCATAGATGACATTGCTCAACATTATCTCGCGAAAGCAAGCATACTTGTTGTTAGACGCGTTAAGGAAAGTGATATGTTTAAACTATCAAAAGCGACAGGAGCGAGAATAGTAAGTAATCTTGACGATCTAACAGAAAAGGATCTAGGTTCAGCTGAATTGGCAGAAGAACGCAAAATAGAGACAGACAAATGGGTCTTTATTGAGGGATGTAAGAATCCAAAATCGGTGACAATTCTCATAAGAGGTGGATCTCAGAGAGTAGTTGATGAAGCTGACCGTTCTGTTCATGATGCCTTGATGGTAGTAAAAGATGTCCTCGAAAAGCCAGCAATAGTAGCCGGGGGCGGAGCTCCGGAGGCCTATATTTCAAATGAATTGAGACAATGGTCGAACAACCTAGAAGGAAGGGCGCAGCTGGCAGTTCATAAATTCGCGGAGGCAATTGATTCGATTCCACTGGCTCTGGCCGAAAATGCAGGTATGGACCCAATCGATACTATGACAGATTTGCGGACAAGACAAGGTAAACGCGGCAAGTGGATTGGTGTGGACGTTAGGAACACAGTAGTTACAGACATGTTCAAAGAAAATGTCTTAGAACCACTCGTAGTCAAAGAGCAGATTATAAAGTCTGCTACTGAGGCCGCATGTATGATTCTTAGAGTAGACGATGTAATAAGCTCAAGCAAGTCTAAAATGCCAGCTGGACCTCCTGGTGGTGGCATGGGTGGCATGGGTGGCATGGGTGGCATGGGTGGCATGGGCGGCATGGATATGGAATAAACATCTGCGCAATCAAGATATACTACCTGCTGCGAATAAAATCATAATATTTTTTCAGCTGTTCTTTTCTAAGAATCATTTCCCAGAATTCTGCTTGAATATAACGTTAAGAAGATATTTGCAATTCGATCGTGACTTCTAAAGATTTTTGTCTAACATTTTTATAACGACTGAACCTTACTTTTTATCTGCATGACAAATAAAGTCTGCGTTATTGGCGCAGGAAGTACTAGATATGGCAGACTAGATGAAAGCATTATAGAAATTGCTTTGGATGCATCAAAAGATGCCATAAATTCTGCGGGTATTACCCCAGACGATATCCAAGCGGGATATATTTCGAATGTTTTTGGGGTCTCAGATAAGCAGGTTCATATGGCTCCAGTAATTATGAGCAACCTAGGAATTCCATATGTTCCCGGACTTACGATAGAATCTGCGTGCGGATCGGGATCTATAATGTTTAGGGAAGCATATGCTAATGTAGCTGCCGGTTTTTATGATTGTGTCTTAGCTTTAGGTGTTGAAAAGATAACTCATACTGGAACTATCCAGAGCACTACTCTATTCTCTTACTGTTCTGATTTCTTTTATGAAGGAGGAAGTGGAGCATCATTTCCAGGGTTATTTGCATCCATAGCAAGAAGTTATATGGCTACACATAAAGCTAGCGAAGAAGATTTGGCCCATGTAGCTGTAAAGAATCACGAAAATGGGATGCTAAATCCAAAGGCGCATGTTAGAAAAGAAATTACTATCGATGATGTACTAAAATCTCCGGTAGTAGCATCGCCTTTAAAGATTTATGATTGTTGTCCATTTTCAGACGGAGCATCAGCCGTCATTCTATGTAATGAAGCTTTTGCCAAGAAAAGCAGCAGGCAATATGTAGAAGTTATTGGGTCAGGCAGAGGAGCCTCACCGGCTGCAGTTCAAGGACGTAATGATATCACTACAATCCCTAGTACCGTTAATGCAGCCAACCAGGCATACAAAATGGCAGGGATCACTCCAAAGGATATTGATTTTGCTGAAGTACATGATTGCTTTACAATTGCAGAAATAATTGATATCGAAGACTTGGGATTTTTTCAAAAAGGTACCGCTGCTCATGCAGTCAGGGAAGGTGCAACTAGGAGGAATGGAGAAATCCCTATTAATCCATCTGGTGGATTGAAATCGAAGGGACATCCGATTGGCGCTACGGGTGTGGGTCAGGTAGCAGAAGTATTCGAACAATTTACAGGTAAGGCGGGAGAAAGAACGATTAAGAATGCGGAGATTGCTTTGACTCATAATTTTGGAGCTACTGGCGCAAGTGCAGCCGTTCATGTTTTCAAAAAGGTGGAATAAATCAGAGAATGTCGTCGCAGCCAAATCAGCAGCAACAGACCTTAGGCTCAAGGCAGAAATTTATGACATCTGCAAATAAGGGAAAAATACTCTCCAATAAATGTTTGAAGTGTGGTCATATAATGGTCGGCACAATTATTTATTGTGAAAGATGCCACGGAAATGAATTACAATCCATCGAACTAGAAGGATCTGGCAGTGTAGTAACCTTTACAATCCAAGCCGTTGCTCCAGAAGGATTCAATGAGGTGGGAAAACCTTATGCATGGGTCGTTATGAGAATAGATAATACGTCATCATTAAAGGTGTCAGGAATTCTCATTGGAATCAAATCACCTGCAGATTTGCCGCTGGGATCCAAGGTTAAAGTAGAAAGTTTTGATCCGAAATTTGGACTAAAGTTACAAAAGTTCAGTTAGTGATTACTACTCTTCTTTATGACAAACTGTTGAGAAAACGCTAAAAATTTGTCATTTGTTATTTATGTTGTCTTCTCATCCCATGTAAATATTACAAAGGGATATTGGAAGCTTCCTAACCGGAAACGCAGCTACTGAATCCGCATTCTATACACATATTGCATCCTTCAGTAATAATTAATCTGGCCTTGCACGATGGGCACATTTCATCTAGTCCTCCATCATTTAGGGAAAAGGGTTGTAAGACCTTATTTGAGGATCCAATTTGTTTCGGAGAGCTAATATCTGTCCTATCGACCTCATCTACTATATCTGTTTCATCAAAAATGGGTTCTATTTGTTCTTTGACGTAAAGATTTGTCATACCTTTTCTTAGATAATCGATAGTATATTCGCTAGGTCTCACGATGAATTTCCTTTCCTTTGTATCATTACCATTAATATGAAGAACTTGTTCATGACGAGAACCATCTCTGTATACCGTCACACCTTTAAGACCAAGTTCGTGCGATAATAAATATGCGGATTTTACATCTTCTGCAGTAGTGTCACCTGGCATATTAATTGTCTTCGCAATCGCATTACTTATCCACTTTTGCCACACTGCTTGAGCCATTATATGATCGGTCCAATGTACATCTATTGCAGTAACAAATATCTTCTGAATCCATTCTGGGATTTCACTCAGCCCTCGTACAGAACCATAGTTATTTGCAATCTTGGTCAGTATGTCGTCATTATATAATCCATTTTCCTTCAGAGTACTCTCAAAAATCTTATTTGTATAGAAAAACCTTCCTACTGTAACGCGTTTCTCAAATACTACCGCAAACATTGGTTCGACACCGTTAGAGGTATCAGCTATCATTGATAGAGTACCTGTAGGGGCAATTGTCGATGTCCAAGAATTTCTAATCCCATACTTTTGGATCTTTCCAATTAGTGAATCCCAATCAAATGCATGTTTTTCCTTCGGTAGCTCATAGTATCCTGCGATGGGAATTTTACCTCTAACATAATCAGTCTCACTAAACAGAGGGAATGAACCTCTTGATTTTGCAACAGCAACACTTTCTTCCATACTGTAATAGGATATTGCCTCTGCTAATTTATTCATAAATTCATAACCGTCCCTTGAGTTATAGGATATCCTCAATAAGAATAGTAAATCTGCCATCCCCATAATACCAAGACCGATCCTTCTTGTCAGTTTTGTGTTAATATCAATCTCTTCCACAGGGTAATTGTTCATATCAATTACATTATCCAAGAAACGAGTTGATAGTCGAATTGCCTGTTCATACCTTTGCCAGTCAAATTCAAAAGACCCGTCAGCTCTACGCTTTACAAAATTTGCAAGATTAATCGATCCTAGATTACAGGATTCGTAGGGGTAAAGCGATTGTTCACCACAGGGGTTCGTTGCCCGAAGCGGACCACCCTTTGCAATGATTGACGGATTATATTTATTGATATTGTCAAAAAAAATCACACCTGGTTCAGCACTCTTCCACGCACTAAACGCGATCAAGTCTATCAATTGATGGGAATCAATTTGTTTTACAGGGTCATGGGTTCTTGGGTTGCGTAGAGTGTATTTGTGATTCTCTCTATTCGTTAGTGAATGCCAGAAATCTTCCCAAATTCCAACACTGACGTTAAAGTTTTCAAACACTCCAGGTTTTGTTTTTGCCGTTACAAATTTTTCAATATCTGGATGCCATGCCTCCAAAATGCCCATATTTGCACCACGTCTCTTACCTCCTTGTTTAACTACATCTGTGATAGTATCAATAATTCTCATAAATGATGACGGACCTGATGCGACACCTGAGGTGGAAGCAACAATATCGCCTTCAGGTCTTAGGTCAGAATAGTTTATTCCTACTCCACCGCCAGATTTGAAGATCATGGCCGCATCAGTTGATGATTTCATAATTTTGTACATATCATCCTGCATATCTAGGACGAAACAGGCAGACAACTGACCGAGTCTTGCTCCCGCATTCATCAGAGTAGGGGTGTTTGGAAGGAAATCGCTTGATATCATTAGTTCATAATATTCTCTAATCCTTTCTTCATACTGTGCTAGTTTCCCCTCAACAATTAATTTTAGTATTTCCTTAAAGCTTAGTTTCATATACCCTTGCTTTGCCAGATATACGTAATGTCGGATCAGGGACTCAAAATGATATTTGTTTAGGTAGAAGATACCAATTTTTAGCTTCAAATCAAAATCGACTATTTTGGAATAATATCTCTCAGCTTCTTCAATATCTCGGGTGTGCCTTCCTACTAAGTCAAACAATCGTGAATCATGCAAAATATCTGGTATTGCTACCAGAATAGCCACTCGTTCAAACATCTGCATTGGTCCTTCGACAATCTCATTATTGTTATCTCTAAGGAGATAGCGTGCTGCCAGGACTCGAAGAGAATTAACATCAAACGCCTTATCCACTTCATCGAGGTCTTTTTTATTTAGAATCTTCATTTTCTCGTCTCGAATCTTGCGTCTTTCATGTCTGTACAGAATGTATGATTTTGCGGTATCAGACAAGCCTTCTTCAATAAGTATAGATTCTACTATATCTTGCACATCCTCAACACTTGGAATTGCAGATACTTCAGTTGATGCGTACCCATGTTGGACCATCTTTTGCATTACTTTGTCAGATAAAGTCTCTGTCAATCGGTAATCGGGCTTCCCCGTTGCAACTAATGCCTTATATATCGCGTTAGAAATCTTTGACTTCCCAAAATCAACAACTCTTCCATCTCGTTTTCTTATTCGTGTTATCAAATTCTCTCTTGAATTATTAAACTCTGTAGTTTCTGCCATCCCGTCATTATGAAGAATGTAATTAGCTTAAAAGGGTTATCGTACCAATAATAATATTTCAGGGGTGTAGACACTAGACAAGAACCAGTGTGCAAGCCCCAGGCCAAGCAACTGGCCAAACAACTCTTGTCAGTATAGGGATGTTGTAAAATACTGCAAAAAATATGAAATAAACTCTAGATTACGATTTCAAATGGAAAATGGAAGTAGATA
>JAATVT010000071.1 GCA_014523685.1 Nitrososphaerales archaeon TH5893 | reverse complement strand
TGCTGTCTTGTAGCAAGCGATACTGCAAAGAGGCTCATAAAAATGGCAAGTATATCACCAAAGACATGAACTGCATCGCTGACTAGGGATAAACTATTACTCAGACTCCCGCCGACAAGTTCAATGAGCGCAATCGCTATCGCTACGAAAATAGATACCTTGAGATGTCGTTGAATTAGCCTTAGATTGGCTTGCATTTTCTCTCCTTTTCTAACCCTTTCTTATACTCCTCGCTATAGTGTATCTATAGTGCTTATAGTATTACTTAGTACTTTACAAATATATCACGCTGATAGTCTCAAGATACTTGGTCCTGGTTGTACATTGCGAAACCACTGATTTTAAAATTTCCTGATTGTTTGTTGCATCAAGATCATAAGGTACAGTCAGCTTTACCGAGTAAGACATTCTAATTAAATGTCGCTTTTCTACAAGGATTATATTGCTATGATAAGTAGATTCAACAATAATTTTTGGATAAAAATAATTCTAATATCATTCTGGAACTTGTCAACATAAAGAAGCACTTCCCTGTTAAACGAAGTATTAGCCAAATTTTGCGGTTTCAGCATCCTTCTTACTTAAAGGCGGTTGATGGAGTTAGCCTTCAGATTGAAAGAGGCAAGGTACTAGTTCTTGCTGGTGAATCAGGTTCGGGCAAGAGTACTATAGCGAGAATAATATTAAGGGCTCTGAAGCCTGACTGTGGTTCGATCATACTCAACGGTGAGGACGTCACCGGCCAAAACGACAAAAAAATGATGAAAAGGTTTCATGAAAATATTCAAATGATTCAACAAGATCCCTACTCCGCGCTGAACCCTAGAATGAAAGTAATGGATATAATTATGGAACCACTTAATATCCACGAGAAACACGAAAGCTCAAAAAACGCTCGTGAGGAAAAGGTCCTTAAAGCGTTACAGGATGTTCACCTTAATCCAGTAGACTATATCGCGAATCTGTTTCCCCACATGCTTTCTGGCGGTCAACGCCAGAGAGTGGCATTGGCTAGAGCCCTGGTCCTTAGACCGAAATTAATAATTGCGGATGAACCTGTTTCAATGCTTGATGTATCTGTAAGAGGCGAAATCTTACATCTTATGAAGACGTTAAAAGATCAACTTCATATTTCCTATCTGTACATTACACACGACCTTTCCACCTCTAGATATATTGGAGATACCATAGCTATAATGTATGCTGGCAAGATAGTTGAGGTAGGTTCAGTAGATGATGTTTTGTTAAAACCGAGACATCCATACACTCAGGCCCTTATTGATGCAATTACTCAACCTGATCCAGAAAATTTGCGAAAGGAAAAACAAATCCATTTGAAACAGGGTAAAATGGCCGCGGAGACAGGTTGTAAATTATATTTCAGATGTCCATATTCTATGAATATCTGTCTTAAAGACCCAGAATTCTACGAAACAGAAAAATCGCATAAAGTATCTTGCTTTATCTATTCTCCCACTTACCAGCAACATGAGCAATCCCAGAATCGGGAAGAGACAAGGAATAACTAGGGGTTACTGTTAACGGCCTCAGCAAGTGCGTGTTGGTTGTCATGCTTGTACCTTATAATATGCGACACGCCCTCTTTGGGATATACTCCGTATATCAATCCTGCCTTGGATACTGTGGAATCCTTTAGAGTAACCATGATTATCTGGTTACTATCTAATGATCTGGCCAACAAAACCTTAGATAATCTTTCTGTGTTTTGCGAGTCCAGATGAGCATCGACTTCATCTAACAGATAGAAGGGAGACGGCTTAAGAGACTGTAGTGCTAACAAAAATATTGTGCCAGCCATAGTTTTTTCACCTCCTGACAGAGCTGTCGATTCTCGCGCAGTCTTCCCGGGGAATTGTACCATTAACATTATGCCATTAGAAAATACATCATCAAAATTTTCTATTTCTAACCAGGCCTGGCCTCCATCACCAGTCACTTCTGAGAATGTTTTTCGAAGATTGGTGTCAACCTTCTTGAATGCCTCCATGAAAACGTCTTTCTTTTCTTTATCGATTTCTTCAACAAAAAGCACTATTGAATTTCGTTCTTCTTCCAAGTGATTTTTTCGTGTTGACACGCCTCTATAGCCATCAATAACTTGAACATAACTATCATGAGCGCGTAAATTTATTCTAGGCCTTAGAGTCTCATACTCACTGTTTAATTGTTGAATAATCTCTTCTACATCGAACACCTCTGCTGGACTATTTTCTTTATAGTGGTAACCAATCTGGTCGAGGCTACTATGTAGATGTGTTTCTTCGGAGTTAAGATCAATTATCTCTTTTTTTAATACTGCAATATCTTTCTCAAGATTGTGATATTCTTTAGATATTTTTCTCTCATTTTCTGTCAGTGCCCGTATTTTCTTTTCATATTCTTGTAGAACTGTGAAAGAAGTACCTGACGAATCTATTATCTGCTGCTCTTGATCCCTTAATTTTCTTATTTCATCTTCTTGTAATGCAAGCTCTTTGAAGAGTTCACCGGCTTCATTACCTCTTTCTTTCAATTCACGCTGTAAATCATCTTCCATCTCCTTTTTCAAACTGTTAATACGATTGGTGCAAATTTCAATCTCACTCTCTAGCGATCGTAATGAATCCCTATGTTCGCGCAAATCATACTCAATATCATCCATCGTTTTCAAGGTAGTATTTCTCGACCAATTAGCTTGAGCTAGCTCGTTTTCCAAATTTTTGTAATTCAAACTATCGATCTTTTCTGTAATTTTAGTTAGTGTGGAGGACAGTATTGACAAGCGTTTATGGTACATCTTCATTTCTTTACTGTCAGAATTAATTTCTGACTTAACACATTGATA
>JAATVT010000070.1 GCA_014523685.1 Nitrososphaerales archaeon TH5893 | reverse complement strand
GATACGCTTGTTGTGTCTGTAACATATACATTATTGTCAGAATCTATAGCTATATCTAGTGGTTGTCTGAACTTACCGAAACCTATACCCTCAGATCCCCATTTTGTAACAAAAGAATATTGCTGTCCTTGAGCGGCCGCTGTAATAAATATGGGGCTTGTTATTATCGTGGCAGAAAACATAATAATTGTCAAAACCATAAGCCAGGTTTTGATGCTTTGAAACATACCTACGGTTACTATAGAAGTTTCATATAAATGAATAATATCTCATACAATATTTTATAACCCAAATCATTGAACTAACCCATACATATTTTTACAATCCTTCCTCATTTCTCAAAAAAAGTGCGGTGAAGAAAAAATATTTTCATGCCTACTCTTGCTTTTTGAGTGCCTATTTTCTCATTTGAGGGCCGAAGTCCCAGCGGGACCCGGTCGCGATTTATCGACGTCCATAATTACACCATAAATTGGCGTATTGCCGTAGTGGTTTTCTATTCTTGAAGGGTCAAGCCATATGCTTATCACTTTATCTCCCATTATTCTTATTGTTGTGGGTATGTCTGTAACTGGTCCTTCCCTCATACTTGCTGTAGATGTTCCGTTAAATACCTTTGTCATGTTGTTAGGCTGTGACACGTTCGCTAAAACGAAGTTGGTAATAGTGTGAGTATGTCCAGCTGTTCCATTTAGTCTTATCATTTCAATTTGTGTGTCAAATGGAGATCTTGCAAAAGGAGAAGTTGTATTACCCATTACTGTCTTCGATGCATTCTCACTTAGTAGATCGGTCTTCCAATGACCTGTAATTATCCAATCAGGTTTACCGCTTTCGTCATTTTGTATACTGGATATTGCACCAAAAGTGAAGTTCTTATTCTGGTAGTTTCGAGGAGTTGCTGTGGTTTCGTGACTTACTTGGGAAAAAACGACAGAGACCGTAAGAATTGTTGCTAGCAAAGTGAATATGGTAGCATGTCTAATAGTCGTCATTAATGATCATTAGTAGTTCGATTATTTTTAGGTATGCAGTAGTTCTAGAACAGGATGACTTTGCTTAACTACAACTATTGTCGCATTTCTAAATGATACATCGAATTAGTGGATTACCATGAGCATGGGGAGACTCAGACTATAGCTCCAAATAATCGACCATTAGATGTTATGAGACGAGTTGTATCGAACTGCATTAAGAAAGAGCTTTAGATATCCGTAATCGGCATCTGTCTAATATTGTCTAATCGGTTTCGTGTATCGTATGACTCACAAAAGATATCATAATAAGAATCCTATCACCTCAATCATAATCTTTATAGGAGTTGTTACCCTATTACAGTAATTTAAGTTAATTTCTAGTATCCTTGATTGTATTGCATAAGTCCATCGCTTTCGAGATATGGTTATCGAATAAGTGGAAATTATAATAACAGTGAATAATAACATATAGCTAACCCATAGCCAGGTGAGAAACACTTTCATAATATCAAAAGTAACAAGGTAAAGTTATCATCGGTCATATCAGTGACAATGGTAGCGATATCATTCCTGTTTATATCTCCCACAATGATTCCAAATGCTGCTAGTACTATTCAAACTCCCCTCACTGCTATGCCCAACCAGAGATTGGCACAAAATAATGCCGGAATAATTATCTTGGAAAATGCGACAGTAATTGATGGAACAGGTGATTTACCTAAACCGAACACTACAATAGTTATCAACGGGAGTAGAATAGCAGATCTATCTGATAATGCTACAGTTAACTCTGACCTCTCCTTTGCAGCTAAAAATGTCATAAATCTAACTGGCAAATACATCATACCTGGACTATTCGACATGCATGCACATGTTGCAAATGTACTCAAAAACTCATACAATCAAAGCGAATCTGAGGATATGCTAAGTATGCTTTTGGCTTACGGAATAACTACAATAAGAAATACAGGTGGACCTACTGAACAATCAGTTGCTCTTAAAAAAAATATTTCCGAAGGAAAAATTATGGGCCCCCAAATTTTTACAGCAGGACAGTTGCTTAACACTCCGGAAATCCACGTTCCGTTTGTGGAAAAACAGGTAGTAACAGAGCAGGATGTTAGACAAGAGGTTCGCAACCAAATAGAAGCAGGTGTGGACTATGTCAAAATGTACGTGGGACTTACCCCAAAACTAGCACAGGCTGCAATACATGAGGCGCATTCAAATGGAACAAAGGTCATTGGACATTTGTATCTAACAAGTTGGACCGATGCAGCCAATCTTGGTATTGATGCTCTTACTCATGGTATTCCTGTAAGTCCATTCTTGCTCTCAAAAGAGAGCAAACAGAAATTTTTAGAATCCGGTGACCATCCTTTCAACCATTTCTTGTGGCTTGATCTGGTTGACTTGAACGGACCTGAAATTAACGAAATGATAAAAGCTGTAGCGAGTAACAGCATTCCCGTAGATCCGACATTAGATATTTATGAAGCAATGATAAAGGGAGAACCACAATATCAATATCTCTGGCCTAAAGTACTGCAGCTTACAAAAATGATGTATGATAATGGAGTCCCTATATTATCAGGTACTGATATTCCAAACTTTGATTTGGTTCCTGGAGCTAGCTTGCATCATGAACTAGAACTTCTGGTAGAAGCTGGCATTCCGCCATTGGAGGTTATCAAAATAGCAACCAGGAATGGAGCTCAAGCCCTAGATATAGAAGAAGACGTAGGCACCATAGAACCAGGAAAGCAAGCAGATATGATAGTACTCTCTGACAATCCATTGGATGATATAAGAAATACCAAGAAAATCGAAGCGGTAATTGTTGACGGTCAATTTATTGATAACAAACAGATAATTAGAGATTGAAATAGGAAATGATAGCATTTTTTAACCATTTCTCCTGATTATTAAATGAAAAATCAAATTTGGTATGGTTTTGGGGATTTTGCCAAATACCGAAGTGCAGTTCTCCTGAACCGTTTTGTTATATATATGACTAATATTATTACTCCCAATATGGACAAGTTTGTATTCATTAAAATGATTATGATTGTCGTTGTGACTAGTGTTGGCGTATTACAACATAATATCAATAACACAACAGCACAAGAACAACCAGCGACCACAGTGAAGGTGGCCGCTGGAGGGGGAAACGCTACTGCTCCGTGGACTATATTTGTCCCCCAAAAAGTAGAGATAAGCGCTGGCGAAAGTGTAACATGGTATAATCCAACAGAGGCAGCAGCGGAACCCCACACTGTTACATTTATGCTTGATAATAACACAATGGCAGGAGTAGTATCTCCACTTCTTGTTGCAAATACTACAAAATTCATCCCTCTACCGCCGGGTTCTAATAATGAAGAACTTTTGATACCCGATAAAGGCGGAATGAGTACCCTAATGGGCGTTAATGCAAGAACATACAACCCTGTTACAATTGATTCTTCAGGCAACGTAAAGTACATGAATCCTAATGCAAATTATTCTATGACTGGTACTGAGAAGTATGTTAATTCTGGCTGGTTTCTTCCAACGGGACTTGAACAGCAATATCCTGGTTCTGGGAACGCATTTACTGCTACATTTGAAAAGCCTGGAGCATACAATTATGTGTGTATTCTGCATCCATGGATGACAGGTAGTGTAGTGGTTAACTAATGAAACTGCCTCGTGATGTATCTCCCATAATTTTTTATGACCACACATTTCTCTGGATTAACTGACAAAGCTTTTTTATTTTCCAGGCTTTCAACCGGAATGACGAGATTATTCATTTATGGCCAAATTCCTTCATAGGCTGGAACTTATGAAGTTACTAATTTTTACTAGATGTTTAAGTCTATATCAATACTGTAGTGATATGACGCCGTATATTTGAGTTACAGAAAATAATTTAACTTGTACTATGATGGTACCCCTGTTGTTTTTAACATAATTTCTCTAATTCTCGTACACATATCACAATGTCTGGGGCAGTTGTCATGGATACATACAGCTATTGTACAATTACAATTAAAGCACCACAATTCCTTAGGTGGGAAAGAATCCATAAGATACTAAATTAGAGTGTTGTCTAAATTAATAACTGTTTCAGCGTTATAGTATACAAGGTAAATTACTTCATTAAAACTAGGTCTAATAGTTACTCAAAAAAATAGTCTTTCTTACTATATGCCAACATTTCACTACATCCAGGACATTCTTCCACATTATTATTTGGAGCTGCAGTTTCAAATGCCACTTCATTTATTTGTGTAAACGAAGGAAATTTGAACTTACAATTTTTACATCTGACCATTAACTTGGTCATTTAACCTTAATCGATGTGAAGATATATATCAAATTTATGGAAGAATTTAGTTAAAGATGTTGAAATTCTCATGATTATGAGGATGGGACTCATCGTCTTATAATGCGATGAATTTAAGGTCCTAAGAAATACATGATGTAATGACAAAGTAGATTCACATGTTTTCGCATCGCGTAGGAGGATTCGTAATGTTGACAGTATGCCAGCATCATGAATTCACGTATTCTCATTTTATACGCTCTCCCCCTCCCTTTAACTAACTTCTCATTTTATTACTGCCGCCGATACTTACATATTTACATGCATGAGTATCTAGCTGACAGAAGTTTTCCATATGGTGAATGTATAGAATGCAAAAAAAGAACTGCTCACTTTTGTATTAGGTGCCTTTATTGTTACTCATGCCATAGCAAGGTTGAGAGGTTAGAAAAAGAGAAAGATGTTAGAGTAACTAGGCATGGGTATTATCAAATTTTACGACAATCTCCATTTCTCGTATATAAAAGGACAAGGACTAGCTAATTGCCTAGTTAAATGACAGTATATTTGAAACATAAGTAATAGTAGAACAAAAATCAATATTCGTTAGCTTCCTGTAAAGATTAAACTAAATCATTTACTGCAACTTTCAAGCATCCACAGAGTATCTTTATGTATACCTTACTGGTATTATCATCATATAATGAAACAATTCGAAAATGGCAGTAATGATAACAAAAGTTGTAAACATTTTGTTGACATAGACGAAAATAAAGTTTCCCCTAGAACATCAACTTGCGAAGAATGTGAAAGAGAGGGAACCAATTGGGTAGCATTACGTATGTGTCTAGAATGTGGTCACGTTGGTTGCTGTGACTCTTCAATAGGCCTTCATGCAACAAAACATTTCAATCAGACAGGTCATCCTGTCATGATTGCATTACCTAATAAGTCATGGAAATGGTGTTATATACATAAACAGTATTCGTAAATGCTAGTATGCACTGTTATAACAAGAACTATCTCAAACCCATAATAATGCAAATATACGGGATGTGGACTCTAGTTCAAGTTAGTACGAAGGATTAACTTATTTTTAAGTGATTATGACTTATATTAAACAAAGACTGATTTCATTATGAAAAAACTAGAAATAATTATACCTGATAGGCGACTGCATGACGTAAGTGAGATTTTAAAAGTTGCAAACACTGGCGGAATGAGTTATTATAGAATTGAGGGAAGAGGGAGGATAAAAGCAGAAGCTGTTGCAGTGGGCAGAGGAACTATGCATTATAGACCAGAATTCATTCCAAGGTATAAGGTTGAGGTGGTAGTCAAAGATGAACAAGTCGATGGCCTAATTAAGACTTTTGTGGAAAGGTTGGGAGATAACATAGGAGGAAAAATCTTTGTTATAGACATTCCCATTGCAGTAGATTTAACAACCAAAAAAACAGGAGAGGATGCTATATAATACTACACCTAAGAACTATTGTTCAAAGCTAAAAATCTAACATTTCCTGGTTTTTAGATTCAAGAAGCTTTTTCTCAACATCATCACTTTTATTTCCATAAGATCTATAGAGTCTCTCCGAATATCGGCTCAAGCCTTCATCATTCCTTCAAGTCTACTTATCTTATTAGAGAAAGAGATTCTTTGCTTCCATACTTGGTATATATTTCATCGAATTTGGCAGCCTTTTCCTTTACCAAATTCCCACTGCTATCATACATTTTTGTGAAATTCGCACGCATTGACAAATTACCATTTGAATCAAAGAATCTTATACTATAACTTTGTCTTCCATCCGATCTAGGTTCTTTTACAAACCTTACTTGTACAACTTCTTTCATATTTAGGTGAATGTGCCATGGTCTGTTCTCATCACCTATTGTTGCCCATTTCTCTCTAATTCTAAAAGGTAATGCTTTCTCCACTCTTGCTTCAGCTATACTACTTCCACTATTAACTGACAGAAGTATATCTTGTTGGGATAAGATATCCGAAATTAACTGATAAGCTAGATCGTATGATGTGTCTGATCCCATGGTTGTCCCATGGGCTAACAACATCATGATTCGTTTATATTCATATGTATCAATACAAACTATGAACCAATGAAACTCCCCAACCCATAGGTAGAGATTAAAAATTAAGCATTGCAGAACTACTTATAGTTATGTGAATGCATGTGAGCCTGCATGCTTGATTCTGAATAAGATTTGAGCAATTGTTCATTTCCGAAAAATTCTCTAGCATCTCCATGAAATGACATTTTCCTATTGATACATGCGACCTTATTTGCAAGTTTATTTACTGCGTCAAGATCATGTGAAGCTAATATTATAGTGATATTTCTTTCAGAATTTAATTTTCTTAGTAGGGCATAGAATCTGTTTTGTGTTTCCAGATCAATACTGGTTGTGGGTTCATCAAGTATCAGCAAATCGGGCTCGTTTACAAGAGCTTTTGCTATAAGTACACGTTGTTGCTGTCCTCCTGAAAGTTCGCCAATTCTTTTATCCTTTTGTTCAAGCAATCCCACAGTTTTAAGAGCAAAAATTATTGCGTCCTTATTGGTTTTTCTATATAATGCTCCCAGTGAAACAATTTCTTCCACTGTCGCGGGAAAACCCTGATGAATATTTTTTTTCTGTGGTATATAGCCAATTCTTTTGAGGGCCGTTCTATTGTTTCTTATATCTTCATTGAATAACGTTATCTTCCCTTGATAACCTTCAAGTAATCCAAGTATCAAACAAAATAGTGTAGTCTTGCCTGCACCATTAGGACCGATTATTCCCAACAGATCGCCCTGATCTGCCTTAAATGAAATATTCTCTAAAACCAGATCTGAATTATATCTGTATGTAACATTGTCAAGCTTTATTACTTCGTGCAATCAAAATGTTCCCCCATTCCCCCATACGGGACATGATTGGTACTTGAGCATTCAATATTTGAGTCCAGTAATAATGAACTATTTTCTAATTTGCTATGAATAAAATGCACATATTGTCTGGAATTGGTTTTGTTCATAGCACTAATCTCTGCTGCTTCTATTTCCACAGTCGACGAAAATGTAACTACTGGTCGTGTTATTGGGATTGCAATGCCTATCTGCCCACTTGTCAAATTCAAACATAAATACATATAATAAGAATATATAGTTATGTTAATAAAAAATATGGGTTTACTTATAAGTTGGTTAATAATCAATATCAAAATTGACCACCCGCTAATCACTAAAAATACAATTAATAGAAAGTATCAAAAATATGCTTTGGTTAGCTTAGGATATGAATGATGAAACAACTTGGTTTGACATAACAAATACCCGAACCCATTATATGACCATGAATTGATTATGGTTATTATTTTCAAAATACCTGATTTGTTGTTGCTTAATGTACTCGAATTTCCTTCAGTTCAATAAGAGCTTAGAGTATGTCAACTAATTCTAACGCAGGAATAATTTTTTTTACTAGTCCGATAGGATTAGGTCATGCTACACGAGATATTGCAATCGTCGAAAAGTTGAATAAATTTGGAAAAGGTAAAGAAGACATTCATTTTGTAACAGGACAGCAGGCTTATGAATTAATCTCAAGCAGAGGCTATCTTGCATCAGATTTGTATAAGCCTGAGAAATTTTCTATACAATCAGGGGAATTGCGTCACCCATTTAAATGGCTATTAAGATATTTTTGGTATTATAGAAAATGCAAAGGTATTGCAGAAAAGATTGTGAAATGTCAAGTTAATGAATCTAGTAGCGATCTGATAGTTAGTGATGAAGATTTTGCTTCCATTGTAGTGGCTGAGAAAACTGGCCATAAGAGAATTCTAATTACTGATATAACAGAGACTCATTTTGTTAAAAGTAAATTTGCATCTATTATAGAAAAGAAAATGAATAGCTCAATGCAGAAAATCATGAAAAATTGCGATCATGTTATCATTCCTGACATTGGAGTTGATGTTGACAATGTTATACATGTTGGCCCGATAGTCAGAGACGTTAGTAAAGATAGAAATACACTGCGAAAAGTGTTTGGTTTTAACAAGCAAACAGTACTGGTGAGCGTAGGCGGAACAGATGCGGGAAAATACCTAATAGAAAAAACAATCGAAGCATATAGAATACTTAAAAAAAAATTTGACATCGATCTCGTAATAGTTTCGGGTCCATCCATAAATTTGACGGCATATCATAATGAAGATATCCGGATTTTGAGGTTTGTGGATAATTTACATGAATATATTTATGCATCAGATCTGATAATTTCCCTTGCGGGACGATCGACTATGGACGAATCTATGGCATATGGCATTCCTGGCATATTTATTCCAATAAAGAACCATTTTGAACAAGAAGAGGGCGCTAAGCGTCTTGGTTATAAATATGATGACATCTTTAGGCTCGAAGATCTCATTGGAGATAATCTTCGCACAAATAACTTTATTGGCAAGACTAATTTACAGACGAATGCTAATGGTGCTGAAAAGGCCGCCAAGCTGATTTTAGAAACTCTTTAGATTTCCTTTCTTCCTATTCAACCAAAAAATAGGTTCTTGTTATCACTATATTTTTCAATATTATTTAATCAGAAAGCTATAACAGCGTGGAATTGTTACCTAGGGATAATTATGTCATTATGCTACGTAGATACAGATATAAAAAGATGATAAGCTCTCTTGAAGGAAAAAACCCTTAAATTATGAAGATAGCACACATAAACAATACTTCTGGAATAGCCTCCGTAATTGCAAAAGAACAGAAAAAGCATGGACATGAGGTAGATGTTTTTGTATTCAATAAAATAATCCACTCACAGTTTGGAGGTATTATGATTAATTACAAATCTCCATTCGCTAGATGGAATCTCTTCAAAAAGATAAAAGAATATGAAGTCTGGCACTATCATTATCCCTATGGTTCCCTAAAAAGGAGTCTAGAAAAACGAAACAAAGATAAGATTTATCTTAAGCATTATCATGGCGGAGATCTACGGGGCAGATATGATAATGATTTTTGTTTAGTCTCGACTCCAGATTTACTACAATACTCCCCAAATGGTAAGTGGTTGCCAACTCCTATAGATATTGCTGAAATAAATGAAAGAATTTACTCCTCTCTACAAAGAAACGATGGGACGTTAGAAGACGGAAAACAAATACGAATAGCACATTACCCATATTATGAGAATTTTACATCTACTGACTACCATTCTAAGACATTACAAGAATTAGTCCGTGAAAAGAAATGTGAGTTAGTAGAGATTTTGCGACTTCCTCACGTCCAAGCCTTAAAAGCTGTGAATAGTTGTGATATAGTTATTGGTAAGATATTACCAGGTGTTGGATGGTTTGGAAAGTTCGAACTCGAGGGCATGGCTCTGTGTAAACCTGTCATCGCTTATGTTTCTGACAAATTATACGAAGAATATAAACCACCCATATATCGAACTACTAAAGAATCATTCAAACATGATTTAGAGAAACTGCTTGAAGATACTTCTGAGAGGCAAAGATTAGGCAAAGAAGGATCAGATTATGTCAGAAAATTTCATTCAGTAGAATCGGTGACCAAAATCGTACAAGAATCTTATAAACTGCTTCATTCATAGAGTCAGACTGACTGTAAAATAAGACGTAAAGTATCCTACAAATTAATGTATATGAGTTAGTTAATCCCTCT
>JAATVT010000069.1 GCA_014523685.1 Nitrososphaerales archaeon TH5893 | reverse complement strand
ATTTCTTTATTCTTCTTAATTTGGCCAATAAATTTGGTTAGTTCACGGTGTATATGAGAATTATTAGCTTCGTAGTCGTAGTCATTATCTCTCAAGATCTTGATGACTTGATTCCATTTATTTAATAAACTATCTCGAATATGGACAGCGTCAGTACTTGCTCGTATATCTTCAGTAAGTTGCTGAATAAGTGAGAACCACGCATCACATTCTCCCTCTTTTATTAGTTTATGTATTGTTTCAAATGTTAGATCACCTGTTTTACCATAGATGCTATTAATATAATTTGTACGCTCGATCCGTATTACCTTGTTCAACTTAAATCGTCCCCTTATAAGATCCTCATAATTTCTTGCTTCATATTTTCTACCCTTATTAGAGGTTTTTGTTACTAAAATATCATTAAGTTTTCTCTTTAAGACATCTTTATCGTCTTTATCATTAACTTTACAGATAGCCTCTTCAAGAAGATCCTTCATTTCGGTGACAAAACTAGCATAATCACCTATTAAGCGTGTTATGTTCTCGTCGTAACGTGAATTTCTATCAGCGTATGTTATATCATTTTGTCTGTCTTTAACCCCATTATGGTCCGTGGGAATCCTACCAATGTCGATCTTAGAGGGATGCACATTTACTATATACACATCCAGCTCTGGAATTTCATTTATATTTTCTACGTCTTTCCAATATTCTTGATGGGCATGCAAAAGTTCTCTTAGCGGTGTACTGCTAAGTAATCCTCCATCCCAAAAGTAACGAAGGTGAGTCTTTTGTTTATCTGATGTATGTATAGACACTTCTGCATGATTATAGAATTCTGGTAATGTACCGCTCGCCATAATATGATCTATAGTGACGCCATCACTGTAGTCAATCACATTTTCATATCCACTTTCATTATTGTAATTACCATACTCTGACTTTCTAGAGCCATCTGCCTTAGGATAGCTATCAAAGGTTACTGTTACCCCTTCGGCGACATCCACACTACACACAAGCAATCGAGGCTGCTTGTTCTTGAAATCAGTTAATATTGGAAATCTGGCATATTTCTCTATACTTTCTCGTAGTGGCTTGTTGCTGTGCAAGAGCCAGTCATTGTTAAAGCAAGAGGATGGATCTTGAGTGTGAACGTGTAGTGTATCAAAAAACCTGTCGTCTTTAATATACTCTAGACGGTAATACATATTATTTTGCACTTGATTCAGAAGCAATTTTTTAACCGAATAGTACCTCCTGGCAGCCTCTTCAGAGGCAGCTGTTGGATTTTTCTTCACCCATTCGTCATACCAAGGCTTATTCAATTCACCAATATCAAGAGATTTTATAGATAGTTGGTCTGTCCAAAATTTTTCAAGTTCTTCCGATGCTTTATCCCAACTTTTAGTCTCCAAATATTGACTTACCAATATTGCACCATTCATCGCGCCTATTGATGTCCCTGCGATGACATCGAAGAGCAATCTGTTCTTTTCTCCATTTTCTTTATCTTCCATTCTCAGATTCCTAGTTAGTATATTAAGCACGCCAGCTTCGTATGCCCCCAGCGCACCACCACCCTGTAAAACTAGAGCCCTCTGAACCTTGGGTACGTTCTCATTGACAGACATATTTCGTACACCGTCAATGCCTCTTCTCTTTTTAATCTTGTTACTTAACTAAGGTTTTGGGAAAAGTAGGCAATCTAATTTGTGGTGATGCTGATGTGGAATTAGCGTTTACTAATTCCACTTAATTGTCCTGCCGTTCAGTGTATATTTTTATTCTGTTGAATTCCCCGCTGTTGCTGCTTCTTCCTCTTCTTGTGATTCCTCAACTGGCGGTTGTGGAGTTATTTTGAGTAGTTCTGCATCAGTAGAGTTTAGAAGCTGAAGTGCATTTGCAGTGTCATTATTCCTTAAGGCATCTCGAGTGCTATCAATATTATCTTGTAATGGTTTGAATATCTGCATCAATGGCTTAATATTTTGCTCTCCTTGGTCATTAGCAGTATCAAACAGTTTGTGATCAATAGAATTCACTGTATTATATGCATCATTAGTATCGTTAGACAGCAGCGCTTCAGTTGCTGCAGCCAGATCATCTGCTATTGAATCGAGATCTGCTTGTGTAATGGCGGCCATAGCGGCTTGTGTCTGATTAGTCGTAGTAGTATTCTGTGCTACTGCTTCTTGCTGTGTTAGTGGCAGTAGCATTTGATTTGCTGCTATTGTTGCTATTGTAAGTAAAGTTGTTGCTGCTATTACAATCAATAAATTATCCAATTTCATGGGAATGTATTATAAAACGGCTGCTATAAAAGTTAGATCCTGATAGCTTGCTAGATAATGTATCTCTAGGCGCACCTCCAATTGATTGAGAGAATTGGGGTTTGACAAAGGAGAGTTGTAGCAAGGGCCTAAGACGGATAAATTATCTACTATACTAATTTATTTTTCAAAGTGTGTTAGTTCATACGTTATAGAATATTATGTTTTAGCATAGAATAGGTCTAAAGTAGATCTAGATTAGTTAACTAGCTTACTTTTTTGAATCTGGATGAGATTTTTCAATAAGAATAGGATTAAGAGAACTATAGGTTGGGTTAGAGAGCGAGAAGGGGCAGAGTACTTTTAGTATTTTTACTTGCCGATTCTGAACATCTTTGTGCCACATACGGTACATATACCCTGTGTGGCGGGCTTACCATTTTTCATCGTCACCTTTTTCTCGTCCTTCATTGATCTTTTTGATTTACATTTAACACAATATGCTTCCATACGAATGCAACTATTGAGGCAGAATAAAAGTAGCGGTGTATAAAAACGTTGCCAGAAAACTCGACGAAATTCCTTGTCCGAGAAACACGTCTATATAAACCTTAACTGATACTTATTGCATCAACGACAGATTATTACTATATGTATTCATTTATTCACACTAGTTTTGAATATGTAATAAATTCAATTTTATTTTTCTAAATACGATTCATTGAATTTTCATCACATCTGTCGACTTAAACTGTTTGTGCGATATTTTAAATTAGACAAAAAATATCATCTTGTTAGGATTCTAAAATGAGCGCTAAATCTCAATTTAATGACGTTTTGAGACTAATGCGGGAACATCATAAATGGTTTGATAAATCTATTCCACTTATTGCTAGTGAAAATATCCCAAGTCCTGCCGTAAGAGAAGCATTAATGTCAGATTTTGGGAATAGATATGCAGAGGGATGGCCTGGAGAAAGAGTTTATGCAGGCTGTATATACATAGATCAAGTCGAACTGATATGTAACGAACTGGCAAAGAAAGTATTCAGGGCCGAATTCGCAGACTGTAGACCGACTTCAGGAGTAGTCGCGAATCTCGCTATTTATGCGGCTTTCTCCGATCCGGGAGATTATATGATGGCAGCTTCAATTCCCAGTGGCGGACATATTTCACATGGAAAAAAAGAACACTTTGGTACTGCAGGTCTTGTCCATGGGCTAAACATTGAACATTATCCTTTTTCAAAGGAAGAAATGACAATCGATGTTGATGCAACAAAAAAGAAGATCACAGAGATGACTCGTGACAACAAGCCTCCAAAACTAGGTATGTTTGGCGGAAGCCTTTTCCTTTTTCCCCATCCTGTTAAAGAACTAGCAGACTTCATGCATGATCATAACATGTATGTTAATTATGATGGTGCACATGTAGCAGGGCTTATCGCAGGTGGAGAATTTCAAGATCCGTTGAAAGAAGGAGCAGATTCTATGACTATGAGCTCGCATAAAACTCTCTGGGGTCCACAGGGAGGAATCATTGTATCAATGGAAAAACATTCAGAACTAATCAAGAAGGCAATATTTCCTGGCAACACCAGTAGCCATCATCTTCATCATGTAGCAGGTAAGGCTATTGCATTGGCAGAATCATTGGAATTTGGAAAAGAATATGCAAAACAGGTAATCAATAATGCAAAAGCAATTGCACAAGCTTTAGCAGGACATGGATTTGAAGTATTGGGTGAGAAAAGAGGATATACAGCATCACACCAAATAGCAGTAGATGTTTCAAAATTTGCTGATGGAGGAACTGTTGAGAAGAATTTGGAAAAAGCTAATATTATTTTGAATAGGCAGTTACTGCCCGGAGATATAAAATCAGGAAGACACTATATGCATCCAAGTGGAATTAGGATTGGAGTTCCAGAGATTACAAGGCTCGGGATGAAGGAAAATGAAATGAAGGAAATTGCCGACTTTATAAAAAGAGTAGTAATTGATAAACAGGATCCAAGTAGAGTAGCTCAAGATGTCTCCAATTTTAGAGTGCAATTTAAAAAGGTGCATTATACTTTTGATAACTCTGTTGGTGCTTACGAGTATAAGAGTTTGTTAGGAATCCCTCAATAGACGAAATAGAATAATAAGTCTCATTCCTTGAAATTGGAATATGACATGATTGTTCTTGTATGTATGCACTTAATTAATTGCATCAATCAATGATAAGATATCTCTCGTTTCTCTCACTTTCTATGCGTCAATACATCTATTGTTCCATAAATTCAGTAAGAGTAAACTGGCTTTTCTTTTGCTGCTGAAAGATCAGGTTTAGTTCTGCGCTTAATGATTCAACCCTGCAACGCAAATAATCGTTAATCTTAAATTGTTTACACATGGCTGATGCAATATCAATATATTTTTCGACTGATCCCCTGGTTACTGTCTGCATTAGTTCATTTCCGCACTCAATACATTTACCAATAAGTGGCATCCTACGATATTTCTGGCCACATCTGCTGCATCTGAAAGCTTGAGAAGAATAGGATCTCATATTGCCCATAATATCAGGCAATATATGGGTAGTAAGTACCATTGAAACTACTTCATCCGGATCTACAGCATTGATGAGTTTTGCAGTGGATATTTGCATTTCTAACTTTTCATCCATAGTATTCAGTCGAGCATATGCACTGCGCTGTACATTCGTGGTTAATGAGTCTGTAAAATGTGTAAAACCATAATCGAAAAATTGGCTTTCATTTCCTATTCTATTCTTGATAGTTTCTATCTTCTCAGATATATCTCCAGACTTAACTTTATTCCAGGTCGCTTGATAAAACTCCAATGGATAAGATGAACTAATATCAATATTATGAGCTTGTCTTTGCACTTCATGAGGCAATACTAACGGTTGGATGAGTAAAGGAGCATCCATGAGTCCACCTATCTTATTTGGTAGGAAGGAATACGAAAAGTTGAGAAAAGCATCCATTAACAACATTATAGAATCTGCGTCACCGTCACAATCTCTACGTTTTGCAGAATGCCATATCGGTGAAGCTAGGCATACTTGGGAATCAGTAAAGCCAATAATTCTTCCTATAATGCCTACGGAAGTATGAGGTGCAAGTCCAACGATGAGATGCCCTATTAAACCTTCTAGAGAAGAGACATTGTAAAAAGGTTCAAGTCCGTATAATTTGACGAGTTCTTCATCGATAAACTTTGACACATTAACTAGATATTTGGCAGATTCTACAGGTATAATTATATCTTGCATGAAGAGTTCAATTATTTGATCAGTTCCTGATATATCTCGTCCAAGGTAGTCTTTTCTATAACCCAAATCTTTTAACTTTTCAATACTTGTTGTGAGCCATTTGGGTTTAAAATGAGTCAGTGGTCCATTAGTGGCATCAAACCTAATAGTTCCGTCCTTGAATGTATAAAGATTATGCTTTTGTCTCAGTACTCCTTTTTCTAAGGGTTCAGCTGCTTTATCTTTACTAATAAGAGATCTGACTCCTTTCAGTGGCTCAACTGCTATAATCTTAAGTTTCTGTTGGATTTCATCAATAGCCATTTTTAGCGGGTAACTTACTGGGGAATATGTTTTTCCTTCCGTATGACATTTGAGGCAGCGATTATCGTCTGCGGCATCCTCTGAGAGATCTCTTCTACAAGAAATACAGATATTACGTACAGGTGTCGCCTCACCACACTTGAGACAATAGGTTCCAACTGAAGGTATATTACAATTAGTGCAAAATCTGTTTGCAATTTCTGCATAAAATGAATCTTCCTTAGCTGCCTTTAGAATATCCCGTGTTGCCCCCCCTTTGGTTCCAACAGGAAAAAGCACATGAACTGGCGGTTTCATTTTTCGTTCAGCTGCTTTTTCAGGACGCCCTACCCTCACTGCAATTGCTGAGGCAAATTTGTTCATAATCCCTATTCCGGATATTCTTGAAATAAAATTAGAGGAAGGTATCATACTACCTTCTGAAGTTGATTTTGTTGATAATATCCCTTTTGAGGATGGCTGTGATTCTAGCAATAACGCTTGCAGAGAATATATTTGATCTCTATCATTGATCTCTATACTGCTTGATTCATTTTTCATTGAGTGAACTACTCCTAACCGTTCCAAAATATCTTTTAGTCTTGGATCGTTAGCCAAAAGAATAGGGTAAATATCGTTACTACTTTGAAGACATGAAGCTAATTTCTCTTTCAAGAACAAAACTTCGTCGATACTTAGTGAATCCCAATAAAATGAATATCGTGGATGGAGGGGTACAAGATATTTCCTACTAATTTCAAATGCTTCCTTTACTGTTGGAAATGTCAAAAGGGGTTCCTTAATTAATTGAACAATCCTCTGATTATCTATGGCTCCTTCTTCTTTAGTTTCGGTTGAGATCGAGGATGTATCAGAAGTAGGAGTAGTAGGAGTAGTAGGAGAGAGAAATGTCTTTGACGATAAAAGCATTGATTTTAATTGAAGCGCCCAAATTTCCTCAACGTAGCTGGCAGGAAGCAATTGAGCATTGTTTTCCAGAAAGTCTCCGTAGCTTATCAGAATGTCACCCAGGTAAATTATTTTTTCAACCCTTGGCGATAACTCTATTGCTTGTTCAGCTGTTGGTACGTACAGAACACTTCCATCATTTAGTCTGACAAGAGGCGGTTCGATATTATCTACAAGCGCTATTGTGGAGGCCTTTCCGGGTACATCCATTTTAATTTGCGTTCCAACTACGGCCGCATGTTTT
>JAATVT010000068.1 GCA_014523685.1 Nitrososphaerales archaeon TH5893 | reverse complement strand
TTAACAATAAGTCTTGCAGTATTGCCAATGTTATTACATGATGGCTTAACCTCAGTAAAGACAGGAATGCGTCCCAACCTCTTTGAATATGTATATGGAGAACAAGCAGAAAGTGCTGAAGAGGTTTACCTGAAATTCGTATCAGAAGTACAGCAACAATCTGACAATAGGAACAGTAGTATTACAACCACCAATAATACAACAATACAGGTGCCTAACGCTGCAAAAGGCCCCACCATTCCAACCGATAAAGGATACCTCGTACAGGAAATAGGTGAGGACTTGTATTCGGTTTCTGACGGTAGTTACAATACTATGTTTATGGTAACAGATGAAGGAGTCATTGCTATTGATGCACCTCCCACCCTAGGTGCCAAATATCTCAAAGCCATAGCAGAAGTGACTAACAAACCAATTACACATTTAATCTATAGTCACGCACACTTAGACCATATCGGTGCTGCAGGAATATTTCCTAATAACGTCACTATTGTCGCTCAACAAGATACAGCAGATGAATTGCAAAGAGCAATGAGCATCGCTGCAAACACATCTGCGATACCGCCAGTACCTACAATGACTTTTCCTAAAAATATGACAATGCAAGTTGGGAACCAAACCCTGGAGCTAGATTACTATGGCAATAACCATTTACCTGGGAATATATTCATTTATGCACCAAAACAAAGAGTACTCATGTTGGTTGATATCGTTTTCCCAGGGTGGATTCCATTTGTATATTTAGCGATAGCCAAAGATACTGCAGGCTTTATCCAAGCCCATGATATAGCATTAAATAACTATGACTTTGACACAATTGTTGCTGGACACCTTACGAGGGTGGGAACCAGAGCGGACGTGGAGGTGCAGAGGGAATTTGTCTCGGATCTGGAAAAGGCTGCCGCCAACGCAAATCAAAATGTTACCTTTAGCCGTATTGCAAACCAGGTAGGGGGTTTTGATAATCCCTGGCTGCTTTTTAGAGAATATATTGATACTATCAATAAGCAATGTGAGGATGAGATGTTACCAAAATGGGAAAATAGGCTTGGTGGCGCTGAGAGTTTTATGTTGACACATTGCTTTACGATGACCCAATCTGGGAGAGTTGACCCTACTATTAAAGCACTATTCCAAGATGTTAGATAACTAACCTGCGGCAGATATTGAGGAAACACTATTACTAATTCATTTGTAAACCGACTGCTGACAATGACCTTTCGTCAATCTTGGCTTGATCATCAATTGTCATTTAACTAAAAAGTAGGCAAAAATTCAAAAAAAAGAAGAAGGTAGAGGTATCTTTATAGGTCCAAATACCTGGCCCTAGTCTCCCTTGGATAAGAATCTTGTAGATGTTTGCACATTTATCGAATACTTTTTTTGCAGTAGATATCATCCTGAATACGCGTTTTAATCCATTGTGTTATTATCCAGTAACTAACAGAGTGGAATATGAGGTTGGATAAACTGGCCTAGGCTTTATATAATAGTATAATACGTATCAATTGCGAACAACTTTGTCCTCTCCAAGAATACTTCTAACCAGAGATATCGATGTATCTCCCAGAATCGCCGTAGGCATCTTGTTAGGAATATTATTAATGGGAATTTTTGTAGTAGGATACGACCAGGGACATCTTTTCAGTTTTGTTCAAGGACAAGAGGCATTTGATACAATGTGGATGCATGAATTCTATCATGATATGAGACATGCGGCTGGATTCCCATGTCACTAGACCGAGGGAATGCAAAATAATTTTATTCTCACCTGGTGTAAAAGAATAATTTGAAGGCCTTTACTTTTGTCATCATAACGCTGCTCTCAGGTACCATTGCCGGCACCATCCTTGGAATTATTAACCTAGCTCTGGTTGAACCCTACATAGATAGAGCCATTTCCATAGAAACTCAAACTGCAGTCAAAGAAGGAGAAGTCATCGATCCTGTAGAATTACAGGACTATCGTTTATGGCAGAAAGGCGGAGAAATAGCGGCCGGAGCGATATTAGGCATGTCAATAGGGGCATTATTTGGCATAGTATTTTTGTATAGCAGAAATTCATTGTTGCAACACTCAAACAGTAACATAAGGAAAGCCCTGATTCTTGCTGGCATAATGTGGTTTGTATTATTTTTGGTTCCCGCACTAAAGTATCCTGCAAATCCACCGGCGGTCGGAGACCCTGAAACAATATATTATAGAGAGAGTTTGTACATTGGTCTTGTTGCCATATCCGGATTTAGTGCCTTGGGACTGGCACTGTTATATTGGAAATCTGGTAATAAAGTACCAAACAACAGGTACAGGTTTATTACTGTTTTAATAATTTATACAGCAATAATAGCCGGGGCATTTTATATATTGCCACCTAATCCAGATAAAATAAGCGTACCACAAGATTTAGTTCAAGATTTTAGAATCGCGAGTGCGTTAACTATGAGCATATTTTGGGGGTTATTGGCAATCATATTCGGAGCATTTTGGAATAGATTTAAACCGCACGAGGTTGCTAAAATTACTACGGTTTAGTTTGTTTGGTCGTTCTTGCAGTACTATATCCCTTGAGTCTTAAGGAGAATATTCCCGAGATCGTGGTATTTCCTTTTTCTTTTTCTTTTTTCTTTTCTTTCTCTGTCAACTTAAAATTAAATCGCCGCGAAGAAACCCTGGTTAGGCATAAGTATGTAATTGAATAGTTTCTAAATACTCGGCGTACTCTCAGACTGTGTTTCTGATATCACAAAACTCCGGTTTGATTTAGAGTTAGATCTACCTTTAGAGGATTTGATAGAGGTATAGTTTTTGCTAGATCAGTAAATTGTACGACTGCGATTAAGTTCTGCAAGGCACTGTCACTAATCGTAGTTGCATGGCGTTGTATCCCTGTTTGATTCGCAATAAAACCCTCTGAAGAAGAAGACGTCTTAATCAGAGTTCCATTAGTTGTATATACCTTCATCACTGAATTTATCATTTGGTTAATTAAAGAAGGATCATTAAGAGTATATTTCGCAAGAACATTGACCTGATTTCCACCTCCAGTTAGAGGAATGTAGAGTGCTGAATCCAATGATATAGAAATCTCTTGACCGTGTGCTCCATATGAGATTTGAGGGAGAAAAATAGTGACAAAACTTAACGGAATCAATATCGATTGTAGAATTGTCTTGTATGATAACAGCCGGATCCAAACCATATCTGAATAACATCAGTTTCTTTTCTCCCTATTGTATCTTTCTGAATATCCTGAAAGGCATGGGTCGTGATAGACTATTCGGTGGGTCTTTATATAGAGAAAAATAATGATTTTTAATTGCGATTACAAAAACAATCTATATCTATATCTATATTCAAAGATTACAATTTACTAGAAGTGATGGGATTTTCTTTGGTTCCGATTGCTTCGTAGTGCCGTTGAGTAGCATATCTCGACTTGCCTTTTATCCTCATTGTTCTTTCCATGGCTTAACCCATTTGAACCGGTATAGCCGATCTTGGTAGGAGTCTCTCTTCTCGTGACGTACAACGTTCACAATATTTTCTTCCTACTACCACACCATGCAGGCTCGCCAGTATTGGATTGTCAACATTATGTTTCTTGTTACTAACTAGTGTCTTGCTAATACTACCCTCGATTATTGGTTCACCCGTATCATAGTCGTTAACATCAGTTGATAGTACCAGAGTTCTTAGATTCTTCTTCAGATCGTCTCTTTTCTGAATCTCCATCATCATGATATCTTTCATTTTTGAAATGCTCTACTTGGTATTGAGGTGACTTAACATATCTGCATGACTAATATAAACAAGGTAGATGTACTGTTTCTATATAGATCAATACAATGAACTTATTTTCGACGTCACAGTGCTAATAGAGTGATTTGCGAATTCATCTCTGACTCTTCATTTTCTTTTTCTTTTCTTTATTCCACTGACAGCTTCAGCAATATCTTCATCTAGTACATGCAAATAGATTGCTCTTCTTACAAAATAAGGATTCTGCCAATTTAGATCGTAGTATTCATTAAATGCTTATATCAAATGGGAAGACATATGTATTTTGAGTATCAATACTTGACGAAATAAGATAAAGATAAGATGGGACAAAAAAAGTCTATGGAAAGGAAATAATATTTTCCTTGGTGTGAATACAGCAGAATACGTCCTCTATAGGATTACCTTTCGTACCTGCGATAGCCTTGTTTCAATAATAACACGGGGTAACGGCAAATGGGTTCATATTATCTATTTTCTGTTCCTAGTTTTCTAGTTCTGATCTAATTCGTCAGTTATTTTTCTTATTAATTCATCTATTTCTAGGGGTTTGGCATAACATTCCATTTTAATTGTTGGGAATTGTTCTCTTAGTGCCTTGTAGTTTACGTTATAGGCTGATATAAAACAAGCCTTGACTTTGGCATCTATGGCTCTTATTTTATCATACAATTCATATCCATCAATTTTTGGCATCCTGATATCTATAAGCAAAAAATCATAATAACCAGACTTAAAGTTTGATAAAGCCGAAGAGGGGTCAGTAAATGTTTCGACGTCGAATAATCCACTTTTTTCTAGTCCCTCCTTTAGGGTGAAGGTTATATCGGGTTCATCGTCTACAACCAATATTCTTTTCTTGGTACTTTCTTGTTGTTCATTTTGATGTTGAGATGTCATCTTGGATTTAGTTTTATTCTCATTCAAATTCTGACTTTATCTTTAAACAAACCACTGGTACTTTTATACTTATATTACACATATTAGTCTTTGATTTAGTAAATATATTTTGGCAAACAAAGAAATCCACATTAATAATGAGGAATTATATGGCATATCATATTAATATTTTGCGTGTGTCTGAAGTATAATCGTAATGACCCGTCTCCAGGGATGGGATCATCATTATAAGGATTGATTACATATCACTGGTCTCGGGAAAGATTGAGATCAGATTTCATGGTATGCCGTTCAAGCCATATTATCCTAGATATGTGTGAGATCCCATAGAACTATGGCTCTAACAAGTTCTTCACATATTGTCAAACTGATTAAATTTTGGCACAAGTCGTACCACAAAATCTCCGAGTTCTGCAATCCATCATATGACACATTAATAAATCAAGTATCAAATAATCTTGCTTGAATGATGTTAGGATTTAGTATTGTTATGATATTATTGCTCATATTGGCGATATTCAGTTCAATTAGCTCGCCAGCCACGAACCATACCTACGCTACCCAGATGACCCTAGCAGCTGATGATGATGTCAGAATTCAAAATACTTCTTCATTTATAGATGAAAGTTCAATCATGCATATCTATGGTGAAATAGTAAATACATCGAATAGATCCTTATCAAATGTATCAGCAAAGGGTTCATTTTATGATAATAGTGGAAAGCTGCTTAACGAGTATCAAAGAGATTGTGAGTTACCTACTGTTAATCCCGGCGGGATATGTCCATTCGAAATCTTATATATCGATACAAAGACCACCATGGTGGTAAAGGACTTTAAACTATCGGCAGTAGGTACTCCTGCTGCTAAAGGAAAGCCAAATGCACTGAAAGTTTTTTCTGAAGGCTCCAAGCTGGACATTTCAGGTTTTTATTATATCAATGGTAGAATCTTGAATGGCGGCTCTGAAACATCTAGTCTTACGACAGTAGTTGCTACATTATACGATAAGGATGGCAAGGTGATTGCACTTGGAAGGGCGTTAGCAGAACCGGTGAGCATCTCTCCAGACAATAGAGCCAGCTTTGGCATCGCGGTAACAGAAAAAAAACAAACATACAAGGCTAATAGCTATTCTCTAGTTGCATATTCCAATCAGTACTTATCCCCACCGATAACTGTCATGTCCAAATAGTTTTACGTATTTATTGTTTCATCTCGACTGAACGAGATATCCGTTGGCCGTCTGAGAGTACCTACTATATTTTCTAAAGTCTTTAGGGCCGAAATACCAGTACATGACCGCGAGATGTTATCCTTTGATAATTCTTGGTTCAACACTCAGATCCTTAGCATTAATAATACGATTAGGTTAAAATATCTCTCCCCTACTTCGAGAGATATATGAATACTATCACAGCTTTGCTTTCAATAGGTGGTATCGCGATATCTCTTGTTGGTATCACATTCTTTGAGGCAGCCAATGCATTTATACATATTACTTCCCCTCCTAAGGAGGAAGCGGTTCCAGCTGGCGCTCCACTCGAAATATCCGGAGATTCATCCGATACTGCTCAGTACAATTGCAAGATCCTAGTTGTAGTCGACGATAAGCAACCATACCAAGAAGCTACGCCTACTGGCCCTGGAGGACCGAACGATTTTTCAACATGGAGTTTTACCGTTTCTCCCCCATATGCAGAGATTGAGGAGGGATTAAACAAGATAACTGCCAAAGCAACATGTGACTCTCTTTATAGTCCAGAACTAAAACAAGACTTACTCACCAAACAGTATGAAAAACACTATAGCATTAATGTAACCGGAATACCAGGTGGTAATCTTGCGCCGCCTTTTGCTCCACCATCAGGTGATCAAGGAATT
>JAATVT010000067.1 GCA_014523685.1 Nitrososphaerales archaeon TH5893 | reverse complement strand
CTAAAGGACTTAAGAGATGCAATAGTGAGAGAAGGGTTCTTTAGTACACAAACAACATATTCCCCTAAAGAAAATGAAACTTATGTAGCATCTAATCTTTCAATTACAATGGACGATAAGGTACATACCACGACATGGGCTGATACAGCTTCAGAAGTGCCTACAGGATTGAAAAAGATAGCTGATGAGATTAAAAAGTTGATTACTGGCAAAAAATGATTACTTCTGTTTTGAAAAACATATTGGAAGACCCCAGAATGTGACTAGTACTATGTAGACTAAAAGTCTATATGTTTGTAGACATGCGCAGCAAAACTGCTTCTTTATTGCCATTTGCCTTTCTCCTACCCAAGTTTTCTTGAACATCATTTTACCTCTTCTACAAAGGACGTAGTTCATTTTATGCTGCCAGGCTGCAATTATGCAAATCACATTTTACCTTTTCTTCAATAACTTCGGGTACTTTCTAACATCTAGTTCTCGGATATTTATCTGACAATATCTAGCCATTCTACCAATTACTTCTATAGTATTAAAAGTAAATAGTACCAAAACTTTAAAGTAGTATTCATGGCAATTTATCAAGCAATTGTCGACCTAGACTATTTTATTTTGGGAACATGTATGGCAGTTTTCCTAATGATATCTGTTCCTATCATATATAGTATGGAAACTTTACAGACCCAGCTACCACAATCATATTTTGTGTCTGCAACAGCACAGCCAAGCGAATATGATACTGCTGATTCAGCTAAAGAGCTGACAATAGCTCTATTAACTGATGCTTTGTTCAGTGATGCAGGTTGGGGAGCATTTGGATACAACGCTGCACAAGCTCTAAATAGTAAATATGGTCACGAAGTCGATTTTAAAGATGATGTGCCTATACCAGACATAGAAACTACGTTAAGGGACTATGCTGCCGGAGGGTATGATATGATTATAGCTCAGGGCTTTGAGTGGGGCGACCCAGCAATTAAGGTAGGCAAGGATTATCCAAATACCAAGTTTGTGGTCTTTACAGGACTTGCAAACTCTACCAATGTTGCTTCTATATTCCCTAGGCAGCAAGAAGGGGCATATCTATTGGGGGCACTTGCAGCAATGATGTCCAAGACAGGGGTAATAGGGTTTATCGGAGGAGAGAGATATCCAAGCCTAATCAACGTGTACGAAGGTTACAAACAAGGTGCAAAAGCTATTGATAATAATATAGAGGTACTCGACACATACTTGAATGACTGGGATAGTCCGGAAAAAGGAAATGAGGCGGCCATGTCACAAATAAATAAAGGTGCAGATTTGTTGCTACATGTAGCTGATACGTCAGGCCATGGTGTTATCCAGGCTGCTAAGGAAAAAGGAGTGTATGCATTTGGTGCTGTCTCAGACCAAAACATATTAGCTCCAAATACTGTTCTTAGCTCTTTTGTATTAGACGTAGTAAAGGCATTTGATCAGGCTGATAGGATGGTTCAAGTGGGTAACTTTACTGGACAAATATTTACACCTGGACTAGAAGCGGGCAAGAATGCATCAGGAGAAGGTATTGTGTATATAGCACCATTTCATAGCTTGGAGAACAAAGTTCCAGATGATATTAAAGCTAAATTCGAACAATTAGAACAGGATGTACTTAAAGGCAAGATTGTGGTACCTGAGAAATATCCGGGGGCAATAGGTAATTTGACAACTATATCATAAATCAAGAGTATATTTAGCAGCTCGAAAGAGTTTTTAACCTACATAATTCAACTAGAGTTCTATATTGCAGAAATGGGCAAGGAAATTAGGTATTACGAGTACCTTGTTTTCAAGACATGCAAAAGAAATCGGTATTATTTCCACAACTTTGATAATTATTATTTCATATAGTTTGTTCTTTTATCTTCAAAATATTACAGAAGATAATATTAAAAAAAGTCTTTTTGAACAGCAAAGAAATCGCCAGATGGAATCCTCTAAGGCTATGGCAGAGCACATCACTGCTAATCTTCAGTCTGTTATGTATATTCTTCAAGGATTAGCAGACTCTACATATTTACAGCAAGGTGAGTTGTCTGGTGATAGGATAGATGGGTTAATGCGGGACAGGTTTAATCAAATCAATGCTACAACTAAAGTTGATGGGCTTTTCATTGCCGACAATGATGACATAACAACATATCATCTGGTACCAGAAGGGCAAAGAAGTTTTGTAAATATAGATATTTCATTTAGAGATTATGTTCAAAAGACACATGATACTCTTAGACCTGTATTTTCAAATGGTTATCTAGGAATTGACGATGTATATAGAATCGCAATTACCTATCCAATAATCAATAAAGAGAGTGGTCAATATGTTGGAATGGTCGGAGTTCATATCCCAACTATCGATTTTTTTAGTCGTTACGGAAATATCTATAATATTAAATCACAGTATTTAGCTGCCCTTGACAGAACTGCAACTCACCTAACTCATAGCAATGCACAATTGATAGACAAGAATTTCTTTGGTGAATATACTCAGAACTTTACAAGGCACAATAAGGATTTGAATAATCTAGTGAAAAGCGTATTATCAGGCAAGTCAGGGGATGTAGTTTATACAATTGGACTGGGTGAAAGGCTGACAACAGGGTATCCTATCTCTATTTATGGAGAAGAGGAGAATCCAACATATGTTGTCTTTATTGTAACACCCACTTCACAAATATACTCTCAAATCGAGGATATCCTTTTTACACAAAGAATAGAGACTTTCTCTTTGCTTGCGATTACCACTGCTGCGGCAATAATTCTTATTATTTTTCTCACTAAATGGAACAGTAATTTAGACTCCGAGGTTAAAAGGAGAACAGGAGAACTTGAATCAGCAAATAAACAATTAAGGGTTCATGACAAAATGCAAAAAGAGTTTATCAATATAGCAGCTCATGAGCTAAGAACACCCACTCAGGCCATCACAGGATATTCTGAGTTATTGGCAACCGAACCGGAAAATGGTAGAATGTATGTAAATCCAATACTTAGAAATTCGAAGAGACTTCAGAGGCTTTCTGAAGATATACTAGATGTTACCAGAATTGAAAGTCAGTCATTAAAACTGAGCAAGGAGGAATTTGACCTAAGCGATGTAATCTTGTCAATAATAGGAGATTACAGAAGCCTACTATTTGACAGTGAAGAAAATATTAGCTTGAATATTGTATATGAACCTAAAAGTATTACTTTAAATGCAGATAAGGAACGAGTGTCTCAGGTTATCTCTAATCTACTATCAAATGCGATCAAATTCACTACAAAAGAAAAGGGAACGATATATGTGGTAGCAGATAGGAAGAGTTTTGAGACCATTGTAAGAGTAAAGGATACTGGGCAGGGGATAGATGCGGAAATACTACCTAAACTATTTACAAAGTTTACCACCAAATCTTCTTCAGGGACAGGTTTAGGTTTGTTTATTTCAAAAAGTATAATTGAGGCCCATGGAGGAAGAATATGGGCTGAAAATAATTCAGATGGAATAGGTGCTACATTTAGTTTTACCTTACCAACATCTCAGAATAAAGAACAAGAATGATATGTCGTTAAAGAATAATAGAGTAACATTTAGGTCATATATTTGTGGAAAATCCTTAGAAATCCTATAATTATTATTAACACACAAAGGTTTTCAGATAAACAAGCAAGAGCATAATTATACACACATTAGATGAGATTGCTACTAGAATGAAAATGACATACTGATTTGCTAGTTCTTTAACGATTGATAATGAAGGATAGCATATCCACAACTAAACGTCCTCGTTTCCAGAAGTTTAAGTCTGTACTTTACGTCTCCAAATGAAGGTTTGCCACCTCCTAAAATGACAGGATTAACTATAATCTGATATTCATCAATTAAGTCAGGTTGTATGAAAGTTGATGCTATATCTGCCCCAGCAAATAGCACAAGATCTTTACCGGGCTGCTGTTTTATTTTCGAGACTTCATCCGCAATATTGTCTTTGATCAGCCTCGGGTTATTCTATTTTACCTTTTCCAATGTCTTTGAAAAAACAATTTTGGGTAAATTTTTCATCTTAGGAGCGATGTTATTGATCGCAGATGGCCACTAATCTGCTAAAAGTTGATATGCAACGCGTCCCAACAGGATAGCTTTCAACCTATTTAGAACATTGTTGTACATACACTTCTCCATTTCATCATACCAGACATGCCAATCCAGTTCCTGGTTTTGTCATTCAATAAAGCCATCAAACGTTAAGCATCATTGATAAAAGCACTTTTCTCATTTTTTCCATCTATCTACTTTTTAATTGCATACGTTGCAATATTAGTTGAAAAGAATCAGATAGATATTATAGACGTTAGCACTTTCTCAAATCTGTAACCACCATGGCAGAAATCGAAATTGGTCAGATCTTACAAGATTTTTCAGTTATTATGATTGTTGCAGGTGCCATGGCCATGTTATCATATCGATTCAAACAACCTATGGTTATAGGCTATATTGGTGCTGGAATGATAATCGGGCCTTATACTCCACCATTTAGTTTGATATTAAATCTTGATGTGCTAAACCTATTTGCAGAGATTGGAATCGTGCTCCTATTATTTGTAGTAGGAATGGAGTTTCCTATCGAAAAGTTAAGGAAAATTGGAAGAAAGGCATTTGTTATTGCATTATCTGAGGCTCTAGGAACCTTTTCCATAGGTTTTTTTGTGGGGATTTCTGCGCTGAATTTCTCATTTTTTGATAGTCTGTTTCTAGCATTAACCATCTCTGTAACTAGCACAGTAATTGTCATGAGAGTGTTAGAAGAACTCGGAATGATAAAGGAAGAATCCTCGATTCTTATTCTAGGTGTTGCAATAATTGAGGACATTATAGTTATTTCTATGCTTGCTATATTGCAATCGGTAAGCTCCACTGGAGGCTTATCACTTCCAGATGTAGGTATTTCTGTTGGAATAACCTTGGCATTTATAATCGGAGTCCTGGTAATCGGTTCTAAGACTGTACCCAAACTTGTAGATCACGTAAGCAGAACAAACCAACACGATGTATTGGTAGTAGTAATTTTGGCTTTAGTTTTTGGACTATCATATATCGCATTCCAGCTAGGAATATCAGTCGCTGCAGGTGCATTTTTTGCTGGAGTATTAATCGCTGAATCAAAGTCCCATGCTGTTTCAAAAGTACTAGCAACTCCAATTAGGGATATGTTCGCAGCTCTGTTTTTTGTCTCAGTCGGAGCGTTAATGGATGTTTCTCTTTTGCCCCTCTTCATAATACCTGCTCTAATATTAATAACGGTCTCACTTGTTGCAAAATTCTTGACAGTATATTTGGCAGCAAGATTGCAGGGTTTTAACAAATTAACTTCTCTTAGAGCAGGGATTGGACTATCTTCTTCAGGTGGTGAACTTGCACTGGTAGTTGCGAAGGGTGGTGCGGATGTGGGTGTCACGAGTTCGTTTCTCTTGCCCATGGTTGGTGCCATGACAATAATCACCACTTTTATCTCTCCATATATTATCAAATTTGGCTGGAGGTTTGCAGAAGGTTTTGTTAATAGAAATAAGAAAGTAGACTAGATCTCTGGATTAAGGCTATTCATATGAAATAATGATCAATCCAAAATAGTACAGTCATTTACATATTTTTGTTCAGGAAGAATTGTGAATCCCACCGAAGAGGAGTGTTTATTGGTTTGGTTTGACTTTTCTTTTTCTACACGAATTGTCTGTCTAACAACATCATCCACACTATTTTTCTACCTACCTGCGTAATCAACAGAAGATAGCCAGTGACAACTAATTTAGTACAAGTAATTGATTCTTAAGACTTCTGACCGTATTTCTTAATGTAACGTCAGTTATTCCTGATGCTTGAGCAAAAGATGTTTGAGTTCTTTTATCATCGCTGTCGTTACTCTTCCTTAGGACATTATTTTTGATGTTATTATTATGATATGAAATATACAAGACAGCCGCTGCTAATCCCATAGGATTCTTTCCGGTACTTGCTTCACTCTTCATAGCATTATGCATGATACCCATAGCTTGTCTGGAGGTCATCTCATTTAGTTGCATCCTACTCGCTACTTTAGCGACGCATCTCATAGGATCAAGCATGGGTGTCTTTATGTCTAATTCTGTCAGAAGCGTTCTATAGCATTGAGAAAGAGTTTTTGGTTTTACATTGCTACCTTCAGCTATATCTTTTAATGTTTTTCCAACTCCAATTTCTCTACATGCTATATATGTGGCAGCAGCAAGCATAGCTGAGACTGTTCTTCCCCTAATCATCCCTCTTTGTTGAGCTTTTCTGTAGATATAGGCAGTTTTCTCAACGACTGAATCAGGTAATGCGAGTTTATCTCTTAAGAAATCAAGTTCAGAGAATGCTTTTTTGAGACTTCTATCTGTAGAACTATGAAGTTGAGTTCTGTAGTCTAGTATTCTGAGTCTATCAATTGTAGATTTAATAGAAGTATCGATTGCGTTGCCGGTATAATCTCTGTCCGTTCTTCCGATGATGGTTGATAATCCCATATCATGTCTTGCAAGAGAAGTTGGCATTCCTGTTCTTATTCTTTTATTTGATTGCTCCGTATTGAAATTACGCCATTCAGGTCTTAACTCCTGACTCTTTTCTATTGATAATACTAAACCACAGATACCACAAATAATTTCTCCTGATTCAGGGTCATTAATTATATTCCTATTGTCATTTTTATTATCATAATTAACATTACAGTTAGGGCATAAAATCTTCGAATACTCGAAAATTGTACTAGGCTTGGACATCTTCCTCATATATAGGCATGTTATACTTTTTATACTATTCTATACAAATCTTATTAAAAAACAGCACAAATTGTTATAATTCTATAAGATGAAATATGCGATTTTGGTAGAGGCCGATACTAGAATTTTCTTGTACAGATTGAATTTTCACTTTACTTCAGAATATTTAATGAAAAATCAAGTCAAGCAATGCGTCAGATTTAGAATACAGTGGTCGGAATGGTCTAGCTTACTCCTAAATTACCTCCGCAGGCACAATATCCAAATTCATCGATTCTTGAATTGCACATGGGACACCTATACTCATAGTCTTGATCTTCTCCCTCTCCGCCGCCATAGATAACTTCCTCTGCATTTTTCCCCCAAATCTGCTTGTGAACATTTATTTCTTCAGGGATGTCGATTCCGTTCATTTAAATTAACTTAATCTTGTTTAAGTATATATAGATTTTATTAAATTAACTGTTTTCATTAAAATCCAATTACTTTATTATAAATTAATATGATTAATAACATAGATATTATCAAAGATAGGAATATTATGCTCATGCTATGAATTAGCATTCTCCAAAAGGGATAACAAATGTTAAAACATGAGAAAACGAAGCAGTTATCGGATTTCATTTTTTTTGGGAGCAATGAATGGATCCATTACAAGTTCATTGATAAGAATTTGGAGTTTTCTTAATTATTAAACGAATCAAAGTTCCGTTACATATAAGGTCGAAGCTTGAAAATTATTGTAGATAATGATCTTTTTATAGTATAATGTCCATATTAAAACTTACAAATGATGAATATTCGGCAGACGATAAGCCGGATTGTAGTAGGGGGATGGATAGTGAGTTCAAAGGAAGGGCAGGAAGAAGAAGATGGATTTGATAGTTATCGTAATAATAATAAAAGAAATGCTAAGGGGGAATATCCAACGGTACCCGCAGGTTTTGAGTGTTTTGTATGTGGGACGACGTTTGCTACGAATGAAGAGAGAGTACAGCATCTAGAAAAAAACACACATGGTAGTATGTATGACACTGGTTCACCTCAAGAAAGAGAGGACGCTAGACGACTTCGTTGAATTGATCAATAAAAATTAGCTTTACACATCAGCTCAAGAAGCAGCATCTCAATTATAGTATAGTTCAAAAGCCCTGTCCGATCGATTTACTAGAGCTAAATTTGTAATCTAATTTGTAGTCTAATACTACTATATAATCACTCAGACGTATCGTCATCAGTATTAAATAAAGTAGGAATTGTCATGGATAGTAGAGATCTCAAATAGTCACGTTGCATCCTTCTTTACCATTATTTTACGACCATTACGGGGCATGCTGCGTATTTGACTACTCCAGACGCAATATTACCAAGCAATATATTCTTGATATCGGAAGTTCCTTTCGTTCCTATGATTATGAGATCAACACCTTCAGATTCGGCATATTCTACTATTGCTGCTTCAACCGACATCTGACTATTTATAATCTCCTTTTTTACTTGTACGTTATTTCGTTTTCCATTTTGATCTACCTTATCCAATGATTCCTTAATATCATGCATTTCTTTATCTTCTTTGAACTGTTTTGCTTCATCTTGAGGGGCTGCTAAACCATAAGAAGACAATGGGAGGAGTTTGATGCTCAACGCGATTATTTGAGCGCCATCCTTTTTTGCCATCTCAATGGCATATTCTGATGCGTCCATTGATGATTCTGAACCATCTATTCCAACAAGTATTCTGGAAAACCTTCCCTTGATTTTATTAGACATACTATAGCTATTCATTTGATGCTTCAGCAGAACTCAATAAATAAATATCTAGTTGGAAAGTAACTCTGAATGAGTCCACTGTAATAATATCGTTAAAGTCATAATAGCATGCTAGCTATTATACCAATAAAGATTATGATTGAGATTACCTAGACCTGGATAGTCACATTCTGATTGCTTAGTCAATTATATGACGATGTAAATTATTTGAGAACAATACACATTAGATAAACCTAATGCAGATTATTTAGATCCTGTGGTCTCCCTACACCGACAATAGATATTCTAAAAATAACAAGTCATGTCTTTAGTATGATTGTGTCAACTAACCTAACCATCTATAATGTCTTACTTCAACTGCATATCTGAACCTGTTGTCCAGCAAAGTAAGGAGAAACAGTTCTACCCCTTCCTCACTATAGATCAAGTTTGAACATTTATTTCAAACTATTCAACATTTTGTCAACAGACAATGTATTGAGTATATCTGATCGCTTTGCCCAACCCCTTCTAGCCTGGCCTATTCCAAATATCAAGAAAGCAAAATGTACGTAGTGATGAGCATCTGAATTAATAGCGAGTTTCACATCATTCTGAATTGCCATTCGAATATATTCATCTTTTAGATCAAGACGATTATAATGAGCATTAACTTCTAAAATAGTGTTGGTATCTTGTGCCACACTAAATAATTTCTCTATTTTCACAGGATACCCCTCTCTTTTATTAATGATCCTGCCAGTAGGATGAAATATGATATCGACACTTGGGTTCTTAGATGCTTTTATTAATCTATCAGTTTGAACTTCAACTGGCTGAGTGAAGTTAGAATGAATCGCAGCTCCTACGACATCCAATTTATCTAGAATATTATTTGAGATATCAAGTGACCCATCTTTCAGTATGTTTACTTCAGCTCCAGATAGAATTCGAAACCTATCATTGCTACTACCACTACCACTATCACTTTTATTATTACTATTCTTGGAATGATTCTTTATTTCATCATTTAATTCTGAAATTTTATTTGCTTGATTCAATAAACCCGCTTCGTCAAGACCATGAGTAAGTGCTAAATTCTTTGTATGATCTGTTATTGCTATATATTCGAGTCCAAATTTTTCTTTTGCTGCTAATGCAATATCTCGTATGGATATCATTCCATCAGTATCATTGCTATGTACCTGTAGGTCGCCTTTCAAATCATTGTAATTTATGAGATCTGGCAGTTTCAGATTATTACTCTCGTTTGTTCTTTCTTTTTTTGCAAGCTTAATCTCTCCATTGTTTTCCCGCATCTCTGGAGGTATCCACTCTAGGCCAAGTATATCGTAAACCTCTTCTTCCTTTGAACCTGCAACTATACCATCAGTATTGCTGTCATATAAGCCCCATTCATTAAGACGTAAGCCCCTTGAGATAGCTATTTTTCTTAGAGCTACACCATGTTCCTTATTTCCTGTGAAGTATTGCAATGCTGAACCAAAGCTTTCTTTTGGAACAACCAACAAATCTGCGTCCATTCCATTGTTTAGTTTAACAAATGTTTTACTAGGTCCTTTACCAATTACTTCATCAACCTCAGGCATAGATGCGAAATAATCCATTACAATTTCAGGAGTATCAGATGATACCAGATAATCGATATCCCCTACTGTTTCTTTCATTCTTCTAAATGAACCTACAGCTATTGCTTTTTTTACTCCCCTGAGGTTCGAGAGCCGTACTTCTATTTGCTTTACAATAGGATAGATGTCACCTAAAAGGTATCTGCCTCTCCCCTTCTTAAAGGATTGAATCTTCCTTAAGATAGACTCTTCTTTTTTATATGAAAAGCCTGGAAGGATATGGATCTTTCCTTCTTTTGCTGCCTTTTCAAGTTCTGATAAATCTTTGATTCCTAATCTCTCATGAAGGGTTTTTACTGTTCTTGGTCCTATGCCTATTCCTTCTAAATGATAAAATTCATCAACGTTAATCGATGTTCTTTTCTTTAGCTCTTCAAAATATTCTATTTTTCCTGTAGTTATATACTCTTCCATTTTTGAGGCAATCGCCTTGCCTATTGATGGAATCTCAGTTAAGCCCTTTAATTTCCATTTGTTATATATTTCTTCCACATTTGAAGACAAATTTTCAATGACGTCAGCCGTCCGTCTATATGCTCTTATCTTAAAAACTGCATTCGATTTATTTTTATTAGTGTCATTGTCATGCGATTCTTCCAATTCGATAAGATACGCAATTTGACGTAAAACCCTTGAGATAGCTGCATTATTAATCATATTGTTCTATGTAAGCCTGTTAACTACAATATTGCTGATAGGTAATAGATAAATTAATAGAGAATCCTTGGTGCAATGGAAATGCATCCGTCTTTTTCTAAATACTGAAACCAATCTGAGGATCTATAATTATCACATAATACATAATACAAGTTTCGCTGAATTCTTGGAATAAAAAGTGGAGATATCTTATATCTTCTTCAGACCTTTGAGTATCATTGTAGATACAGAAATATCTCATATGGTGAAGATCTAGTATCCTAACAGATGTAATCGTGTGTGCCTTTAGTCATTCTGCATGATCGTTGCTTCGGCTCGGTTGGACTAATCCTTTATCGAGAAAATAATTTATCATTATTCTTGGGTTAAATTCACTTGCGTGATGCAATTACTAGATTATGTGATTCATTAATTCACGAACAGAAATGATTGTAACTCCTATTGGCCTGTTAACTTTCTGTGCCAAATAATTATACAATAATGGTTACAGAGAAACATGTATAAAAACAAATGTTAAGCATAGATAATCAATATCCCTTTAAAATTTCTGTCTATCGTTATATGTACTTCGAATGATCGACCTTCATTTAGCTAGGTGATCACTAGCCTTTGCTCTCCTATGTTGTTAGGAGCTGACATACTATCATTTGCAAGTAAATTGAAATTCCCTAAATTTAGGATCTCTTCTGTTTCTATATAAAATACCGAGAAGATGAACCCTAGGCTTTAATGCTATGATATAGGATAATTCTTTCATCTTCATTATCGAGGTTATAATTCTTCTATCTGTTATCTTGTACTGCTATCTTAAACTCTTTCGCTTAAGAACTGTCAAAAACTTGTTGACCTTGTGTCCCAATTTATAACCAAACTTAGTACTCTTGATGACTTTAAATAATTTTGTGGTTATCTTTATGAATTTAAGCGGCATTAAAACTGGAATTGATACTGCCATAGCTATATCTAACCAATGATGTTTGAACAGTAATCGCAAATCGTTACCTAAGATCAGATACTTCAGATAGAGATCGAATACAAGTACCGCAAATACTATCCAAGGAATAAGGTCAAAATATTGCTTAGTTTCATGAGGGAGGGATATAGGTGCCTTATCAAGCCCCAATATTTCATAATCAAATACTAAAAAACTAATAAAGAAAATAACAAGTAGTATAATAACAACAATGTCCGCAACCTTTGAATAAACCATGATAGTGTTCAATCTAATTGTTGATGACGAATCATTATTCATGTCATATCTCCCAACTATTCAACAAATCTAGGCACAAGATAGTTATTCTCTTTTCTTTCCATTAATATTTGAACTATGTCTCCCTGCATCAAGCCTAAGGTTTGAATGGACTGAGATGCTATTGGCATCTGATTCAAGAAGCACTCTCATTCAAACTTTGACTTTTAAAATATTCTCCAAGCAGAAATACCCATCTTGCATATTCTGTCTCTGTTACCATTCTTCTCATTCTTTTTCTGTACATTGACTGGCCTTTTTGTACATATTCTCTATATTCATTGTCGCTAAGTCGTATGGTAATTTCTTTCAATCCTTACAAGGGCCTCCGTAATATGAAAAATCATAGTCAACTGACAAAAGGAAATGATAGTTTGCTTAAAATGGTTCGTATACTATGCAGGGAGAGAGAGGGCATGAAATTATGTCGTAGTTAATTCAATGCAATGTCAAAAAATGTGATAGAAGTATGTATTAGCCCTAGCTAAAAAAGCAGAGATTAGGTATAGATCATTTGAAGAATTTACATAGGCCTTTGTGATGGTCTCGTGCTTTCAATAATCTCTTGAAAGTTTCTTGATGGAGGGTCGTATAGTTTTCTATGAAATACATTAGCGTGTAAGATTTTGCATCATGTTATGGAATTCGGTATCTTCCATGGTCTTCTTGCTCGCGGCCCAGGCTTCCACATCTTTACCTACAAGATATCGGAGGTTTGGACTTTTGCTTTTGACTGCTTCTAGGATAGCTTTTGAGACAACATCAACAGAAGAAGCATTTTTTGCCATTTCTTTTGAGTTTGCTTGTATCCTTTGCATCATTTCCGAATATGGCGAACTCGGATCTTGTGCTTTCTTAGCTAAGACCATCGCATTTGCAAAGTTAGTTTTGATGAATCCAGGTTCTATCAATACCACTTTTATACCAAAAGGCTCTAATTCGTACGCCATGGACTCACTCAGGCCTTCAACTGCAAATTTAGTACTTACATATGCCGAACCTCCAGGATAACCAAATAGCCCTGCCCCAGAACTCACATTGACTATAATGCCTGATTTTTGCCTTCTCATGATTGGAAGAACTGCCTGGGTGACTCTCATCAGACCAAATACATTGGTTTCATACTGATTTTTTATTTCGTCGTCTATTGAAAGGTCCTCGAATGCACCAACCAGTCCATAGCCTGCATTATTTACCAAAATATCTATTCTACCAGCTTCTGAGACAATAGCTTGTATAGCGTTATTGATCATGCGGTTATCAGCAACATTTAGCTGTACTACTTTAATGGGAAGGCCCTCATTATCCGCTGCTGTCTTGATGATAGAGCTTTTATCTAGATTACGCATTGTTGCATATGTGAGAAATCCATTTTGTGCTAAGGATACAGAGGTCTCCAAACCTATGCCACTAGAGCTACCTGTAACAATGGCAACCTTCTGACTAACTGACATAGCACTATCTCTTGACTAATACAAATAAAGCTTGTTTTCTAATTATAGGTACAATACAACCAAGTCTTCGGTTCCGTGCTTTGCTCAGCGATATAATGGCCTTTATAAGATTATAGTTCAATTTGGTTCATATTCTTAACTAGATTTTGGAACTGCCAAATTGCTTTGAGGTCTGGACACTACTTTTTTGTAACTCATTTCAACCCAAAAGAGCAAGCGATGATCTCCTCTTATATTATTCTGACCAGTACAGCACATCATGGGGATGGAAGAAAACCTTCAATTAATGAAAACTTTGGATGATGCATGGAATAGTCAAGATTGGGATACATTTAGCAAGCGCCATACTAACGATGTCATAGTAAGGTGGCCAGGTCAGAGCGAACCAACTAGAGGACTAGAGATACACAAGAGGGAGGGAATCGAAATGTTCAAGATATTTCCTGACAATCACGTAGAAAACAATCCGTACAAAGTACTTTTTGGTCAAGGGGATTGGACTTGCTCTATTGCTATATTCTCAGGCACACACAAAGGTCCTATGACGGTCCCTGGAGGTAACTCAATTCCACCTACTAATAAGAAATTTCAGGTTGATTTTTGTACCGTAGCCCACTGGAATAATGGTCAGATTGACGAAGAGAATCTTTTCTATGACTTAGGAGGCCTAATGAGGCAACTTGGTTTAGCCTAAGGCATTTTTCAAGCGTCTAGTCTAGGGTTTATTCTGCAATGAATTGATGTGAAGTCCTAATAATTCAAGCTAATGACTATTTGGTACAACCAGCATTCTTTGGATTAATCAAATTCTACATAATGATTAACTTTAGTATAGAGAAATCAATTCGGGAGTGGCGGAACCCCTAGGCTTAAATAAAATCCATGGATCATTTGCTTATGTCTAACAATGAATCTTATGTCGAAGTTGCAAAAGTCGAAGAAATCCCTTCTGGTAAGATGAAGCATATTGAATTTAATGGAAAAGAAATAATGATCGCAAACCTAGACGGTAAGTTTTATGCGCTAAACGATCGATGTAGTCATACAAATGCTCCGCTTTCAATGGGACATATCCAAGGTAATATTGTAACTTGCCCCATGCACGGAGCAAGATTTGATATTACGACAGGAAAGAAGGTGTCAGATCCAAAATTCCCATCATTAGAAATTGACTCTTTACCAGTTAATTTGCAAAAATATATGGAATATGCTGGTCGACTTCTGTCTCAAATCAAAACATATGATCAGGAGGTCTATGAAGTTAAAGTTGAAGGTAGCAGTATCAAGCTACGGCTTTAACACTAACCTACCCCAGTTGGTGCTTAAGGTTTAGTGCTTGTTGTTGAATCATAAGATGCAGCAATTGGCATTATCTATCTATTATTATACAATATCTTGCTTAAATTGCTTGTAAGTGACTCAGGTCGAGTGAGTTACCAAAATAAATCGAAAACCTCATGCTATAAGAAAAAAATTGGCTGAACTAAGTCAGAGAATATCTTAGAATTCTTTAGTTCTTTTGGTGTGTAACCTATAATGCAAAGATCTCATAGCCGCAAGACCTTAGATCAACTCTGGTATCATTACGCCATGTTTTTTTCTTGGGGGGGCTTTCTCTTTTATTCAAAAAGTTAATGCGTAAGATTACCTATTTCTAAGTCCGTTTCTCAGCTCATCAAAGTTCATTACAGGAATCACGTCCACATTAGCACCCATCCACTGGAATAGAGGTTCGACCATAGCAGGTACTTGGTCATTCCTTTCGACGTTGACTATGAAAGCGCATGATCTTTGTCCATCAATAGGCATAAAGTATGATGCTTCAGGTTTGACTTTGTTCATGTATTCTTCAAGTTTCGTCAGAAAGTTAGGGTCTTGTATCAATTTGTTCCCTGGTTCTGCAGGTATTCTGGTTCTAATTAGAAATCTCATATAAGTTGATATATTACAGCCCTATTTAAGAATAGATATTTCATTCCAGCGATTTTATAGATTAGTGAACAACTCACTATCATATCCTCCGCCTTCAATACAACAATTGGACAAATTAATATTGGCAGTCATTTAAGAGTAAGGAAATGAAAGGATGTTAGAATAGTCAGTTCTAGATTTATACGAGTGAGCACAAAATAATTAATTATCATCATTTTGATGCTATTAGATTTGTTTATTTATTTATCTCTTAAGTACTGCGCTTGTATAAAGGGAAAGGATCTAATCACGTTCTATTCTATTCTCTTCTCGTCAAGATCAATTTCCTGTCCATATGTATTCACTAGTTTATTGGAATACAAATTATTCTGTTCAGCCGCTCCTTCTTCAATGAAGAATGCATCAGATATATCTGGTATATTCTTTATGATATTGTCAGATATTATGTTCTCATATGATGCTTTGTCTATATCTATTCCACGACCACTATCTGAAACTGTATTATTATAGATTTCATTATTGTGAGACTCCGAGATAACTATACCCTGTTCCTCACCACTAACTATATTATTTCTAGCTACAGAATCAAACATATTTCTGCTAAACATTATTCCCATCTTGGTATTGTTATAGACGATATTATCTTCTATCACTATATTGTAACAATCAAGAGAACAGATAATCCCTATAGACCCATTGTCATTTACTGTATTGTTACGGATTATCAGATCATGAGTCCCAGTATGGGGATCAAGACCATAATGACCACTGTGGTGGATATGATTATTCTCTATTGTTATATTACCAACACCATTTGAGTAGAAAGCAAAGTAAAGATGATGTATGTTGTTATTTTTTACTATACTTCCATCTCCACCAAAATATGTAAGGCCAACGACAGGTCCTCCCCCAACTCCTCCTTCATATCCAAGAAATGCTATCTCCGAATTAGTTATGTCTGTTGTACCTGTTGCTTCTCCTTCAACACTAATAAATGGTCTCGGGGAACCCAATTGGACTTCATATTCTGTTCCCCTGAGATTTCTCTTGCCTTCATTTAATGCATAACTATTGGTGGATACATCCCAGGAAGTCATTTTAATAGAATCAATCTTCAGACTACCTAATACCTCTATACCATTTGCTTTTGCGATATGATTTTCTTCTCCATCCTCATCCTCTCCTGTAACAGTTGTTTCGGTATCTCGTGGCGCAACTATCTTGAGCCATGAGGTATCTGTAGAGTTGATGTAAAGCGAAGCACCTTGTTCAATCACTATACCAGCATTTAATAACCAAACTCCATCAGTACTTTCTTTATGTAGAATATCCGGATTCCTTATCTCATTATCAATATTTGTTAGATTTACGTGCTTGCAAGTTATTGTGATTATGTTCACTTCGGTATCAAATGTTATACAATTGGATGATAGTTCTGTAACTCCGGTAGAAGCGGAATTGACTGCCGACGTCGGGAATAACATCAGAGCAACTGCTGTAATGGATATACAACCGAACAACGGGTGTAAGTAGTTAATAATCAAGTCAATGATAGCAGTCCATATGTGCACTTTAATTAGTTAATAGACATTGTTAATCGATTTTGACTTAAACAATGGTCGCAAAGCAAAGCATTAAATCGAGATGTTCGAAGGGTATAGTGGTTATATTGGGTTTATTACCTGATATTGCAAAATATAGCATTTAGCGTATTTTGTGATAGCTATTTACTCAGCTTACAATTAACATAATGCTTGTTCACATCTATAGCGTAAATTAGTTTACCCGATGTATTTAGAAATAAGTTTGAATCAATTCATTTACTCTCATGCAGAAACCTAAGTGCATTGATTCCTTCTTCGGTTAAAGATACAATGTGATTCCCTACAATGAGATTCGACAATATGATTATTGATGAGGCGAAGAATAGAGCACCTACTTTGGCCATTTTGGTTTGGAGTAGATAGACAAGTGCAGGCCGCACGACCTTTCCTGATGCAAACATGAGGCATGAGACTCCACTTCCGCTGGGTTTGTAAATTACGCCTGGAAAGTTATCAGGCTCATAAATATAGTTAGACAATGAGCCTATTACCCTCTTTACATCAAGTCTTTTATGTAGGTCAAGTGTCGCAACGATATTTTGTACCTTGTATGCTAAGTTTACTTGTTTAGCCAATTTATTCTTGTATAATAGATGCATGACATGTTCAAGTTGCCATGTAGACTGAGAGACGCTTTTAGCCCCAGTAGAAATCATTTTGCCTGAAAGGAAAACAGAAACTCTTCCCTGCATTCCCTTATCCTTTATGTAACCGCATCTGCCACCATAAACCTCTGTATCATACTTTCCCCATTGATATTGGTTAAGTTTTCTAGCATCTATATGCTGG